>JAATFN010000345.1 GCA_015655165.1 Betaproteobacteria bacterium
AAATTATTTAGGAATAGGACATGCTTGAATCGCTCGGACTCTTGTCACCCGCATTATTTGGTCAACTGCTGCTCGGTTTGATCAACGGCTCTTTCTACGCCATGATGAGTCTGGGTTTGGCCATCATCTTCGGGCTACTCAACGTCGTGAACTTCGCGCACGGTGCGCAGTACATGATGGGCGCGTTCACCGCGTGGATGCTGTTGCAGTGGCTGGGCATCAGCTACGGCTGGGCACTGCTGCTGGCGCCGCTTATCGTGGGCATAAGCGGCATCGTGCTGGAGCGGCTGCTTGTGCGGCGGCTCTACCACTTGGACCACGTTTACGGACTGCTGCTGACCTTCGGCATCACGCTCATTGTCGAGGGCCTGTACCGCAAGGCCTTCGGCTCCGCCGGACTGCCCTATGCGAACCCGATGCCCGGCGGCTTGCGTACGGGCTTGGGCTACATGCCTTACTATCGGTTGTGGGCCCTGTTCGCCTCGCTGCTGGTCTGCCTGACCACTTGGTACATGATCGAGAAAACGCGACTCGGTGCGTATTTGCGCGCCGCCATCGAACGGCCTGACCTGGTACGCAGCTTCGGCATCAACGTGCCGCGCATGGTGACGCTGGTCTATGGCTTCGGCGTAGGCCTAGCGGGCCTGGCGGGAGTGTTCGCCGCGCCCATCTACAACGTCAGCCCGACGATGGGGTCTAACCTCATCGTGGTAATCTTCGCAGTGGTGGTCATCGGTGGCATGGGCTCCATCAAGGGTGCCATCATCACCGGCTATCTGTTGGGCTTGATCGAAGGCCTGGTGCGCTACTACTATCCGCCGCTATCGGACACGGTCGTCTTCATCATCATGGCTGTAGTGCTGCTCATCAAGCCGGCGGGTCTTTTCGGCAAGGGCGTCATCATCCAGCATGCCAGCGCAGCGTTGGACAGCCGTGTCAGTGGTATGCCCAAGCTACATGCACCACTCAGTTGGGCACTGCTGGCCGTGGCATTGGCGGCGTTGGCTCTGGCACCGTTCGTGATGTACCCGGTATTCCTGGTCAAGGTGCTGTGCTTCGCTGTAGCCGCCAGCGCTGTGAACCTGTTGCTGGGCTACATGGGTGTGCTGTCGTTCGGTCATGCGATGTTCTTTGGTCTGGCGGCCTACGTGGCAGGGTACCTGGCCAAGACCTGGGGCTTAGCGCCCGAATGGGCAATTCTGGGAGCAACGCTGGTATCCGCTGGGCTCGGCACCGTGGCTGGCCTTGTTGCAATCCGCCTGCAGGGTATCTACTTTGCGATGTCGACGCTCGCCTTAGCGCAGATGGTCTACTTTTTTTGTTTGAAGGCACCGTTCACGAACGGTGAAGACGGCATCCAGGATATCCCGCGCGGCACAGCCTTCGGGATGTGGAACCTCGAGAGCGATGTCTCGATCTACTTCTTCGTGCTACTGGTCTGCGGCGTGGCTCTGCTGATGGTGGCGCGACTGGTGCATTCGCCGTACGGGCGCATCGTGGCAGCCGTGCGCGACAGCGAGCCGCGTGCGATCTCGCTGGGCTATAACGCCAACCGCATCAAGTTGTCGGTGTTTGTATTCTCGGCCGCCATCACCGGACTGGCTGGCGCTACCAAGGCTATCGCGGTGCAGATCGCCACGCTGACCGACGTCGGCTGGCACATGTCCGGCGAGCTTCTGCTGATAACGCTGATGGGGGGCTTGGGAACCATCGTCGGCCCTATCGTCGGTGCGCTGGCACTCATTAGCATGCAGACCTACATGTCCGAACTGCAGGACTGGGTGACCGTTGTCCAAGGAACGGTATTTGTCATCGTTGTGCTGTGCTTTCGAGGAGGCCTCGTTGGGAGTGTTGTTGGCATCTGGTCCAAGTGGACGAGTCGGGGCCATACCGGCGTTGATGGCCGCGCCGCCGATCGGGTTGTCAAGTGAGGCCGTAGCTGAACTCCCCTTATTACCATAAGCATACAAAGGAAATCTAGCCATGAATACGCAACAACTGAAGATCGGCGTCGTCGTCTTCGAAGGCATGACCTCTCTGGACGCCCTGGGTCCTTTTGAGATACTGGCGCGCATGCCAAACTGCATCTGCCATCTTGTTGGCAGGAACAAAAGCCCGATCACGGGCGACACGGGTCTGCTGGTGACACCAACCATGTCGTTCGCCGACGCGCCCCGATACGACGTGGTCGTGGTGCCGGGTGGCCCGGGACAAAACGCCCTCATGTCCGATGCCGAGCTGATGAACTTCCTGACAGACCAAGCGAGCACGGCAGGTTGGATGACGTCGGTCTGTACTGGCTCGCTACTACTGGCTGCCGCCGGTCTGCTAAACGGCTACAAGGCAACCTGTCACTGGCTTTCACTGGATTTTCTGCGCATGTTTCCGGTGGAAGTCGTGCCTGACCGCGTCGTTGTTGACCGGAACAGGGTAACTGGCGGGGGCGTGACATCAGGCCTGGATTTCGCGTTCATCCTGCTCGCCTTGCTGCGCGGCGAAGAAGTGGCCAAGGAAATGCAATTGATGATGGAATACGACCCGGCACCGCCGTTTCGTAGCGGCCATCCTGCCGTGGCCGACGTTCGCACGGTGGAGTCCGTCAAGCGTCTTGCTGCAGGCATGCTCGAACAACGCCGCGCTGTGTGTCTCGAAGCCGCGCGCCGCCTTAGCGTCCGTAGTGCGGAATGAATCCGGGGGCCACGTAATGGATGTAATGGCCCTGGACACCGACATGGCGGGTGTGGAGACGCCTTGCCACAATTCAACCACCAGATGCCAAGGTATCAAACTGCGCCCTCACCCTACCGATGCAAGGCTGCCTGAAAGGCCCGGCTTCGGAAAAGAGAAGCAAGAAGCAGAGTAAACCACCTAAAATTTGAGAAGAACTGTATGCAAAAAAGTTTCCTCAAGCTGTTTTTTGGCGTAAATTACTGACTTCTCCTAGCGTTTTCAACTTCCAAAGCCTTATGTCCTCTCCCATTGCTTCCTCTTTTTTCCCTGCACTACGCATGCGTCGTATGCGTAAAGACGCATTCTCGCGCGCATTGATGCAAGAAAACGTCATCACAGCGTCAGACCTGATTTATCCTGTGTTTGTGCAAGAAGGAAACAATCTCGTCACACCGGTCGCGTCACTACCAGGAGTCGACCGTTTATCAGTTGACCAGTTGTTGATTGTTGCTGAAGATGCCGTGTCACTGGGTATTCCAGTCATCGCACTGTTCCCGGTCATCGACCCGTCATTAAAAACACCTGACGGTATTGAAGCGACCAATCCCGACGGCCTGATTCCGCGTGCTGTGCATGCCCTGAAATTGCGCTTTCCGGAACTCGGTGTTTTAACCGATGTCGCATTAGACCCCTACACCAGCCATGGACAGGATGGTGTATTGGATGAAACCGGTTATATCCTGAATGACGAGACCATGGAAATTCTGGTTCAACAAGCATTGACACAGGCAAATGCAGGCGTCGATGTCGTCGCCCCTTCAGATATGATGGATGGCCGTATCGGTGCAATCCGTCATGCATTAGAAGGTGCGGATCACATTTATACGCGCATCATGGCCTATTCGGCAAAATATGCATCGGCCTTTTATGGTCCGTTTCGTGACGCCGTCGGTTCCGCGACCAATCTGGGCAAAGCCAACAAAATGACCTACCAGATGGATCCGGCCAACAGTGACGAAGCGTTACGCGAAGTTGCATTCGATCTGGCAGAAGGTGCAGACATGGTGATGGTCAAACCTGGTATGCCGTATCTGGACATCGTGCGTCGTGTCAAAGACGAATTCAAGGTACCGACCTTTGCCTATCAGGTCAGCGGTGAATACGCGATGATTAAAGCCGCCGCACAAAACGGCTGGTTAGATCATGACAAATCCATGATGGAAGCCATGATGGCATTCAAACGCGCCGGTGCCGATGGTGTACTGACCTACTTCGCACGCGACATCGCACGTATTCTGAAACAACATTGATTCTGTCGGCATGACAGACGCTGTCGTTGATTATTTCACCGAACACCGACAGCGTTTACTCGGCATTGCCTATCGCATGTTGGGCTCACACGCCGAAGCTGAAGATATTGTCCAAAATGCGTTTATACGCTGGCATACACAAGATTTAACAGCCATTACCTCACATCAAGCATGGCTTGTGACCGTTGTTACCAGATTATGTATTGATCGTTTACGCGAATTAAAACAAGAACGCATCCACTATGCGGGTGACTGGTTACCAGAGCCTGTGCATGGTACGTTTTCTATAACGTCTGCAGATCACAATACATTTCCATCACCGGAAACACAGCTGATACAGTACAGCGATCTGTCATTTGCCTATTTGTTGCTATTGGAGCGCCTGACACCAGAAGAGCGGGCTGCATTAGCATGGACAGAATGCTTTACGTGCGCAAGCAACATGCGCCACGATCATGCTGACCAGGTGTTTACACAACTGCAAAACCATTTTAGTGATAGCGAAATCGCACATTTGACGTTTACAATTGCTTCAATGAATGCCTAGAATACAATCGGGATAAGTATGCGCGTACAAGTCAAACGACGAAATTGACTACGGATTGAACACAGCGCCAAACTGCCTGGATATTTTCTGGCACCTTTCTTCAGTCAGACAGGCTGGCAAGGTTGCCAATCGTATTCACAACGGGACAATATCCAGGGTGCACTGCTGTGCGCTCTGGATATTTCTTTTACGCAAATCGATTTACCGATCAGAAATCCACTGTTGCCGACAACATAAAGGTACGTGGTGCACTCAACATTGCAAAACCATTGGTCGTCCCCAACCAGTAGCCCTTATTCAACAGGTTCTCGACGTTTGCACGCAATGTCACCGGTGTATTGCCGAATTGTGTTTCATATCTTGCGCCGGCATCGTAACGCGTCCAGCTAGGCAGTTGCTGCGTATTGGTTGTATTGAGATAGACCGGCCCCGTATATACCGCCCGCCCGTTCAAACTCAAACCGGATATCCCGGGAACATACCACTGTACACCCAGATTGGCTTTGATACGTGCAACACCGATGGCTGTTTTACCATTATTTGCGCCATTTTGGGTATTGGACAATACAGCTTGCGTATAGCTTACACCCCCCAAGATACTGACATCCTGGCTTGCTTTGCCAAATACATTCCACTCGAGACCACGGTTACGCTGTTGACCATCCAAGTTATAGCGTAATGTTGCCGGATCCTGCAGCAAGCTTGGTTGCGCGATCTGAAACGCACTGACCGTGGTTGCCAGCTTACCAAAATCTTGTTTGAATCCGATTTCGTACTGTTTGGAACGATAAGGCGGAAATACCTGACCATAATTCGGGGCAGTAGCATCAGTAACTACCGAGCCTGGTTGTAACCCTTCAATATAATTCGCGTACAGTGACACCATCTGCCATGGCTTGATCACAACACCCGCCATTGGTGTAACAGCACTTTCTTTATATGGCTCGCCATATGAGACGACATCCACTTTCTGCTTACGTGCCCCCAACGTAATCGAGATACGATCCTGATTAAATGACAAGGTATCGGCAAGTGCAATGCTGCCAAGACGAGAGACAGAATTGACTTCCCAAGGGGCCACTGAAGCAAAACTTGGGCGCACAGCAGTCGTTGTCGAGTTCAGATTACCACTCACAAAATCGCCCCAGCCAGAATTACCTTCCCGGATTGCCGATTGCTGGTATACATAGTCAACACTGAGTACCGCACGATGATGTATCAAACCGGTATTAAACAATGCGCGCAAACCTGTCTGATAATTATCATTATCGAACGCGTATGGCAAATTTCTCACACGTGCGACGAAACTGCCATCAGGCTGAACACTCTGTACAATAGCAGCGCCGGTGTTATCACTATCGAATCTGGAACGACTGAATCCGGCAAATCCGGTGAGATTTGCATTGAAATCGTAGTCGAAACGAAATACTGCACTTTTATCTTTCTGTGAAAGTGACTGTCCCAACAGAATAGGTGAATCAGGGGATGGTGCCTGGGGAATCGTGTCGGTCGCAAAAACCACGACTGGCTGGGTATTGGTAATAGTGGTCTTTTGATGCAAGAGATCCAGAGAGGCACGCAACCGGTCACCACGATAGTCGATACCAAGTATCCCGGAAACCAAATGCACATCGCGTTCCCTCCATGCCGTCTGACCATCCCGGTAAAGTCCGTTATAGCGGATACCCCATGCCTTATTCTCGCCAAAGCGACGGGCAACATCGACATGCAAACCCAGTTGCGCATCAGACTGAACACTTGCAGTCAGTTGTGTCAACGGTTCATCTTGCGCACGCTTGGGCACAAGATTAATACTGCCGCCCAGATAACCGCTAGGTGCCATGCCGTTTAAAAACGTGTCGAGACCCTTGATTAATTCGATCCGCTCATACAACTCTGCCGACTGTTTGTACATGCTACCCGCTTGCAATCCGTTAAAGGTAACTGCACCCAGCGCCGAACTATTACTAAAACCACGGATGACAAGGCCAGAGCCTGTCGGTCCAAAACGTGCCCCTGTATCCTGTACGGCTGAATCATTTGCAAGTACATCGGCAAGTGTCTGTGCCTGCTGGTTGGCAACGAGCGACGAAGTATAACTACTCTGGCTAAAAGGTGAATCCATGAAGTCAGTGCTACCTAACACGCCCAAACGTCCTCCACGTGCAACTTGCCCGCCTGCATATGCTACCGGCAACTCAACTTTCAGCCTGCCTGTATCATGTACGACCACTGCAGGTAAAACCGTATCATTTCCTGTCGCCGCAATATCCACCGAAGACACACTGCGCAACACATACCCGCCATTGCCCAGTTGGACAACATACAGTGACGTCCCCGACAGTAATGCTGCAAATGCTGCCGGCAACGTGTATTGGCCATGTATGCCTTGCGTATGCTTCCCGTCGGTCTGATCTGCAGTGAATGTCAGCGCAACACCTGCGGCACTGGCCAGACTGCGCAATGCCGGAGCCAGTTCTCCTGCCACAATATCATACTGCTGCTGCACTGTGGCCGTCTGTGCCCGTGCAATTGTGAGTGGTAATGTATATAAAACAGCTGTGCCACAAACGAGCAAGACAGCTTGCATGATAGGTAGTAAACGCCGACGTGGCTTGGCAAGCAACATCGTCTGTTCCCGCACGTACTGATGAATAGGCATGATTAAGTAGTCACCTCTGGTGTATAACTTCGTCAATGTGAAGTTCTCAGAATAGAGGTGCCTTGAGAAATCAAATCGGGCAGGATTGTTTCAAAAAAAATCAACTACCGTAATTTTCAGGCTCGACAGTGATCCAATAACGGGTGCGCGAACGTATCTGGACAGGCAACGAGTTAGGCAACATGGCAAGAATACGATCGGTATCCTGCAAGGGAAACACAGCAGAAAAACGCAGATCGGCAACTGCCGGATCACACATGACAATACCGGAACGATAGCGTCCCAGCTCTTCCAGAAAATCACCCAGCCGCATGTCAGCAGCAATCAATTGTCCTTGGATCCAGGCACTTGACAGTTGATCGACCGCCTGTGGCACATCGACCAACTGCTTGTTAAATTGTGTCCGTTGACCGGCATGCAGTATGGTCGACGAGCTGCCCAACGCCGGTGTAATCTGTACACGATGCGCCAGTACACCAACCTCGGTATGCTCACCCTGCTCTCGTACGGTAAAACGTGTACCCAGCGCCAGAATCCGGCCTTGGCCTGTCTGCACGACAAATGGCCGTTCTTGCGATACACCTTGTACAATTGCATGGCCGGTCTCGACCATGATCTCACCTGCCACAAGCACGACACGCCGTTGAACGCCACTGTATTCAACATTGACCGCACTGTCGGTATTGAGTGTCAAACGGGTACCATCATCAAGCAGCCATGTACGACGTTCACCTTTACTTGTACGATATTGCGCACTTGCTTCCCGCCAGACTTGTGTGTGTGACCCCAATAGTCCGGTAGCACCTGCCACCCCCAGCCATATCATCGCCAATGTGGCTTTACGACGTCCGGGCGACGGCATGACTGCCACTGACGATAATGTGTTGGAGGTCAACCCATCGAGCCCGCGCAATCGACGGCTGACCGCCTCGACATGCTGCCAGGCACGCTCATTGTCGGGATGTGCTTCGCGCCAGAATTGCCAACGGCGTCGCTCTTGCTCCCCCACTTCGCCAGACATAAAGAGTGTCAACCAGGCAGCTGCCTGATCGGCAACCTCATCGCTAATGGGACTACCTGCTGCCATGGGGGTTGGGCGCGCGATTGTGCTCATTGCAATTTAAGCTGTCAGGCTAAACAGGCAGTGCCTGTTTGCACGCGTCAAATACTGTTTGACCGAGCTGGTCGATACGTTTAAGCGCTCGGCAATTTGGGCGTAATTCAATTCTTCCAGATGCGCCAACAGGAACGCCTTTTTGACCACTAACGGCAAACCATCCAATGCTTGGTCGATTTCCTGCAATGCTTCTAGCGCCAGCATTTGCACCTCGGGTGAAGGTGCCGATTCGGCAGGTAAACCAGCCAACGCCTCAAGATAGCTTGTCTCGATCAAGTGACGTCGATACCGGTGCGCAATCAAGCGTCGGGCAATCGTAACCAGAAAAGGACGCGGCGCGCGAATTGCCGTTGTATCGGCAGCAATGACATTGACAAACGTATCCTGCGCGACATCGGCAGCATCAAATGTATTACCGAGCTTGCCACGCAACCAGTTCTGCAACCATCCATGATGGTTACTGTACAAGTCTTCAACACGCTGGAGATGCAGGTTTGCCATACGAAAGGAATTTCTGACGAAATCCGGATACCATTTTATCAAATGAGAATTATTCGCATGATATGTGAATTCCTTATCCCCGACAACCGCTATTTCACTGGATGGCTGCACGTGTGGGCAGGTCGGATGAATGTCGATACAGATATCTTGTCACTCTTGGCTGTCAACGCATCACGAGACAAAGCCGCATCTTCTCATCAACCACAAAGATGCTGGAGTAGTCGTGTGACAGCTGTAGGCTGGGAGATATCATCGTTCCATAAAATCTTGAATTGCCGGTTGGCCCAACGATCATCCAGTTTGATTGATGTATATCGTGATGAATCTGCGCCTTGCAGTGCGATTTCAGGAATGACGGCAATACCGAGTCCTTCAGAAACCATGTTTCGCATCGCCTCAAAACTCGTGACTTGTACAGTTGGACGAATGCTGCGATTCAATGCCTCGGCAGTGCGTATCAACAGCGTATGAATAGACGCACCGCGTTGCATCATGATGTGGTTTTCATCTAGCGTATCTTCGAATCTGATCTGCGTGCTCTTTGCAAATGGATGTGTCAGAGGGACAATCAATACTAACGGATCGTCCCGGAAGAACGCTTCTGATAGTACATCTGTTGTCTGTGAAGGCGCGCATATACCCAAATCGGCGATACCAGCTGCAACCGCTTTTGGGATTTCGTCACTGAGTCGCTCGACCAACTCGATTTGTACAGCCGGATACTGACTCATGAAAGGTTTGAGTTGTGCGGGCAAGTAATAACACAGTGCCGTCATATTAACCCAGATACGTACCGTGCCTTGAATCCCTTCCCGATGTTCGCTAATATCGGCTTCAATGCGATGAAGTTGTGTCATGACAGTCTTAGCGTGTTCATATAATGACCGTCCCGCAGGTGTTGGCTCAACACCTCTACTCAATCTACGCAACAGCACAATTCCCGCACTTTGTTCAAGTTCGGCAAGACGTCTGCTAATGGCAGATGCGACCATATTGCCAGGCTCGGACGCCGCTGTAATACTGCCATGCTCCACAACCAGGATAAACAATTTTAAAGTCTCGATATCAAAATGCATTTGGCCGGCCAGTTCAGGTTTGTCAATTCGCGATAGCTACCCTAATCAAATAGCATGTTGTATCTTTTTGATGACTGATATCCTTTTGATTGGAGATAGCTAATTCTGATTGAATCATACTGTAAATGTCAGCAGCCAAAACTTTATTCGAAAAAATCTGGCAACGTCATATTGTTGCCGAACACGAGACCTCGGTATTGCTCTACATTGACAAGCACTTAGTCAATGAAGTCACAAGCCCACAGGCATTTGACGGATTACGCGCGGCAGGTCGAAAGCCGTGGCGTAGCCAGTCTGTTCTGGCAACGGCAGACCACAACATTCCGACATTCAACCGCCAGGCCGGCATGCATAACGCAACAGCACAAGCACAGCTCAATGCACTTGAGCACAATTGTGATGAATTTGATCTTCACTATTATGCGTTAAATGATGTACGCCAAGGTATTTTGCATGTTGTGGCGCCGGAGTTGGGTGAAACCCTACCGGGCATCACCATTGCCTGTGGCGATTCGCATACCACAACGCACGGTGCGTTTGCCGCGCTGGCCTTTGGTATTGGTACCTCGGATGTTGAACAAGTATTGGCAACCCAAAGTCTGACTATTCCCAAACTCAACACCATGCAAGTTCAGCTGACTGGTCGCATTCCTGACGGCATCTATGCGAAAGATATCGCACTGGCATTTTTACGTGAATTCGGAACAGACTGCGCAACCGGACACGCACTGGAGTTTTCCGGGGAAGTTGTTTCCAAATTAAGTATGGAAGGACGCATGACGCTGTGCAATATGGCAACAGAAGCGGGCGCACGCGTTGGCATCATTGCTGTTGACGATGTCACGATCAACTACCTGAAAGGCCGTCCATCCTGTCCTCAAGGCCATGATTGGGATTCGGCAGTGGCATATTGGTCCACATTGCATAGTGACGAGCACGCCATATTTGATCGCCATGTAGAGTTTGATGTCAGTCACTTAAGCCCGCAGGTAACGTGGGGAACCACTCCGTCCATGACAATCGGTCTTGATGAATGCGTACCTGATCCGCAAACCGCCAAAGATCCCGACGCAGCAATACGTGCCCTGAACTATATGGGTTTAACCGCAGGTACAGCCATGCGCGATATTGTCTTGGACAAAATTTTTATTGGTTCATGTACCAACTCAAGAATCGAAGACCTGCGTGTCGTAGCCCAGGTTGTAAAAAACCGGAAAGTCGCAGCGAATATTCGTCAAGCGCTGATCGTTCCAGGATCTGGCTCTGTCAAAAAACAGGCTGAAGAAGAAGGATTACAAGACATCTTTCTGGCAGCCGGATTCCAATGGCGAGATGCAGGTTGCTCCATGTGCCTGGGAATGAATAACGATAGTCTGTCCGAAGGTGAACGATGTGCCTCCACATCGAATCGTAATTTTGAAGGTCGGCAAGGTCGGGGGGGGCGCAGTCACCTTGTGAGTCCTGCCATTGCTGCGGCAACAGCCATTGCCGGGCATTTCGCAGCCCCCGGAGAACTTTGATGGAACCATTTAGCAAATTACGTTCCCATGTTGTGCCCATTGATCGGACCAACGTCGATACCGATGCCATTTTGCCAAAGCAGTATATGGCACTGACAACACGTACCGGCTTCGGATCGTTTTTATTCGACAATTGGCGCTACAAAGAAGCCGGTGAACCTGGATGCGACAATACGCAACGCACCTTGAACACCGACTTTTCTCTCAACAAACCAGCATATCAAGGTGCACATATCCTTTTAAGCCGTAAAAACTTTGGATGTGGGTCAAGTCGCGAGCATGCAGTGTGGGCACTGGAACAGTGGGGAATACGTGTACTCATTGCACCAAGCTTTGCAGATATTTTCTATGGCAATTGCTTTAAAAACGGCATCTTGCCCATTTGTTTGGAAGAACAGATCGTGTCTTCACTGTTTACCACCTTACAACAAGAAGGCCGCCTTGAACTTACCATCGACCTTGTCTGCCAAAAGGTCATCGTCAGTGAAGACAAGGCCTATTCATTCGATATTGATCCCATGAGAAAAAAGGCATTATTGCTCGGCATTGACGACATCGGCCAGATTCTTGAAGCCAACACAAAAGCACTACAGCAGTTTGAACAACATCACTTTCAGCAAGAGCCCTGGCTCATCGCCAAGCATTAATAAACTGTCAAATACACGCTATTTGATGACGATATTCACAATAACAGGAGAGACGATTTGAAATCAGCACACAATCTACAATCAGCCGGTGCCTCTTGGCATGCAAGGCTAACACCGAAACACTGGAAGACATTGAAAGGCGCATTCCTCGGATGGATATTCGACGGCTATGAAGCCTTGGCACTGGTGATCGTTTTGTCACCTCTGCTTAGTTCACTACTCACGCAACAACAAGCCGGATCCAAACCATTTTATGCGGGACTGGTCATTGGCATTACGTTACTCGGATGGGGAATCGGTGGCCTCATTGGCGGGATTATGGCCGACTATGTCGGACGTAAAAATATGATGATGTGGTCGGTCTTCCTATACGCCATGCTAACTGGTCTGACAGCATTTGCAGACTCGATTCTGACGCTTTGCATACTGCGCTTTCTGACAGGTTTGGCAATGGGAAGTGAATGGAGCACAGGCATCGCGCTTGTCGCGGAAACCTGGCCTAAAGAAGCACGCGCCAAAGGCGCAGGATTTCTTCAATCCGGTTTCGGTTGGGGAACATTGATCGCTGCGTTTGTCTGGTATGTACTGACCTTGACCAATCCTTTAGGCGCTGACAACTGGCGCATTATGTTTGTCGTCGGTGCATTGCCGGCATTCTTTGTTCTCTATATTCGTCGGGACGTGGATGAATCCGAAGAATGGATTGCCGCAGTCAAGAATAAAGAGTGGGGAGCCACCGAGAATTCCACAGAAAAAGGCGGGAAACGTCCGTTTACCCTGAAACAGATTTTTAGCGAGCGCGAGGCTGTGCGTCGTATTTTGCTGACGTCGCTCCTGTCCATCGTCAGTATTGCCGGCTGGTGGGCTGTTTCCAGTTGGTTAACCGATTACACCAGAGTCATTGCAGCAGCCGAGGGAAGCAGTTTCCACTGGGACTCCTATGTCTCCATGCTCTATACGATCGGTGCAATTATTGCTTATATTTTGTCTGGCTTCATGGCGGATGCATTTGGTCGTCGATGGTTTCTTTTCATCACGTTTGCAGGTTCGCTCATCTCCACCATTATCGTGTATAGCTATGTATCTACCGTCACGCAAATGCTGGTGTTTGCACCCATCAACGGATTTTTCACATTAGGCTGTGCATTTGCCTGGCTAGCTATTTATCCTGCGGAATTATTTAATGCTTCGGTGCGCTCGACAGCCGTTAGTTTTGTATTCAATTCTGCCCGTTTAATTGCATGGTGTTTTCCGATTGGGGCCGGTGCCATGATTAAAACCTTCGGCGGAATCGCACCAACAGCACTTGCGTTTGGGTCTGTTTATGCGATTGGATTGATTGTGCCCTGGTTCTTACCAGAGACGGTTGAAAAATGACTGCAGTCAAATGATTTGCAACTTGGCGCAGTAGAAAGAAGCCGGGCGTTCTTCCCCTGTGCATCAACTCACGATCACTCTCGAACTATGCCCATACTCTCTAAACAGGTAACTGCGCAATAACCTTGATCTCAAACTGAAAACCATAGAGCCATGTCACACCCATACCTGTAAGGGTCGGATAAGGTGCCTCACCCCAATAGTCAGGTAGAACTTTCCAGACGATATCAAGGGTAACCTCCGGATCGACAACAAAAAGAGTGACATCCACGACATCCTCAAAAGTGCAACCGGCAGCCTGAAGCACCGCATTCAGGTTGTCGAAAGCACGCCGGACCTGCGTCTCCAGCTCTGGCTCTGGCGAGCCATCATCTTTGCTGCCGACTTGGCCTGAAACGAACAGGAAACCGTTCGAACGGATCGCAGGGGAATAGCGGTTGCGCTCATACAGTGCTTGGCGCCCGGCTGGAAATACAACATCACGGGGGTGGGTCATGGCAGACTCTCTGGTTGGACGGCATGCGCCGTCGGTTATTCATACACAAAAACAGGCCAGAACAAACCCGTGCTGCTCAAGCGGGCCGTCGAGCAGCAGCGTAGCCAGGCCATGGACATAAGCCCAGTACATTACTGTGAAATGAGTCGTTTTGTCCATTTCCCAAGCAATCGTGCCCATTTCAACACGTTCACTTGGTCATCTGGCGCTTTTACGATAGATGGTTTGTCAAAATTCAAAGGGGAACACCATAGCATTCCCCTTTTTTACTGCATGGGTCACCTACCTGATTACATCGACGCTTCCAGCATCACTGTATAGTCTTCAACAGACGCCACACGTGGGTTGGTTTTGTGACTGTGGTCGGCTAAGGCACCCTGAATAATTTTAGGGAACATGTCGCGTGTGACCCCCAGTTCACCCAAGCCTTGCGGCAAACCCAAACGTTGAGTCATCGCCTTGATTGCCTCACCAATACCGTTCGGATCGGCCAAGCCCATGGCGTGCGCCATGCGCGCCAACTTATTTTCTTTTTTTACCGAATCGGAATCAGTGTTAAATGCAATCACCGCCGGCAAGAAAATGGCATTTAGCGTACCGTGATGCAGCTTTGGATTAATGCCACCCAAAGAATGGCTCAGGCTATGGACACAACCTAGCCCTTTCTGGAATGCCATTGCACCTTGCATTGATGCACTCATCATGTTCAGGCGCGCTTCACGGTCACCCGGTGTCGATGTCGCACGCTCGATAAACGCCCAGCCCCGCCACAGACCATCTAAGGCAATACCGTCGGCTGGCGGATTAAACGATGGCGCCATGAAAGTTTCCAGACAGTGTGCAATCGCATCCATACCCGTTGCTGCTGTCAGCATCGCGGGCAAACCCAATGTCAGATCCGGGTCGCAAATGGCAGAACGTGGCACCAGATAAGGAGAAAGCACGCCGAGCTTACGACCATCGTCAACAATCAGAATCGCACCACGCCCTACTTCGCTGCCTGTGCCTGCTGTCGTTGGAATCGCAATCACTGGTGCCGTTGCCGCAGTAATCTTTGTTAAGCCACCTTCAATGACGGCAAATGTTTTTAACGCACCTTCATGCGTACCCAACACGGCCAGCCCTTTGGCCAGATCAATAGAAGAGCCGCCACCAACGGCGATAATGCCGTCGTACCCACCGGCACGGTATAACGTGGCAGCCTCGCGAATTGCACCTTCATGTGGATTCGGCGGTGTACCGTCATAGATGCCAACTGCCTCGGGATTTTTCAGTTGGGCCAACACCTTGTCTGCCAGACCTGCAGCACGAATGCCTTTATCTGTGACGAGAAATGGCTTTTTAATGCCAATGCGGTCACACTCCTGCTGAAGTAATGCAATTGCACCACTATCAAACTGAACCTGGGTAATGTAATTAATCAGTGCCATCGTACATAGCCTTAAAGTTATAGGTATACTAATTATCAGTCTGGAGTTGTCTCCTCCATTTCCAGCTCTCACCCCTGCCTATCCTTTTAAAAGCAAGGCCGGGAGACAAACTCTAAGCTAGTTCGACGATTTTGCCTAGTGAGAGCTTTTAATACAGGTATAAGTTTTACTCATAGTCATGCTGCCAACGCTCCCCTCGATTACCTCCCGTCTGCACTTAAAACAACTACATCTATTGACCGCATTAGCAGATCATGGCTCCCTGTTAAAGGCAGCCGAACAAGTATCCTTAACACAACCTGGAGCAAGTAAAGCGTTACAGGAAATTGAGACCACATTCGGTGCCAGTCTGTTTACGCGTACCAACCGGGGATTGGCACCGACTGAGCTTGGTTACTGCGTCATCCGCTATGCCAGATTGATCAAGACCGATCTGGCCCATTTGCGTGA
>JAATFN010000324.1 GCA_015655165.1 Betaproteobacteria bacterium
AGGTTGGAGAAATTGTCAAATCAAATATGTGCAGCAAATAGAAAATATAAATACAATTGATTTTCTATTTTGAGATAATCCATTTATATTAGAGAAATTTTATGTTGTTCAGATAATGACAAAAGTGGTGCAATAACAATATAAAAATTCAACTGAGAAGTGCATTCGCATCATGCAAGTGCAGGCCTTCACCATTCATGTACGTAAATTATTTTTTTTACCTGTTGTTTTTTTGTGGCATTTAAAACACATAAAATAGCCGTTATTTTTATGAATGAGATTCATTAATAAAATGCGGCAAACATGGTCAGCAAAGCGCAAGAAAATGTTCTTCCTTTCTTATCTATAAGAGATTCGTTACACGCGAGCTGTCACTTTCGATAAGCGGAGATGAATATCTATCCATATAATTTATATTGGTAATGCATTATATGAATTTGATTTATTCGTATGCGAAGCATAGGATGCATGCGGTAAATGTACTAGCCTTTATACGGGGTTTCCGTATGTAACGGGAATGGTCATAACTGATTTTGGATATGTGATGCCTAACATCGAAATGTTTATTGTTGAAGGTTATTCCAACGAGAAAAAAGCCGAGTTGATCGAAGCCTTAACTGCAGCGACTGTGACGGCGATTAGTGCACCTGTCGAATCAGTACGCATCATGCTAACAGAGATACCGGAGAAAAATTTTGGTGTTGCAGGTGTGACAATTGCACAAATGAAGCAGCACAACTAGCTATCACTAGCATTTCAACAAGGAAAACCGATGTCCATCATTCAGGCATTTCTTATCGAAGGTCGCACAGACCAACAAAAAGTACGATTGATTTCTGCATTGACAGATGTTGTTAACAACGTGCTGGATATAGAAAAAAAAGATATTCGAGTCATTATAAAAGACATACCTAATACTGATTTTGGTATGGGTGGCCAAACTGCAAAATCTTTAGGACGATAACTCAATCTACTTCGATTATTTTGGTGCGGTAGATTCACTATTTTCGTGCTTTGCACCTAATTGAAAAAAATCATTTACCGATAGCGGACAACGTCGTTGCTCGTTGTTGTTTTTCGCATTTTTCTTCCTGAAAATGTAAAAAAACACTTAATTTTCAAGTGTTTATCTCTGTTCATCCTAAAAAAATACACCTGACGACATGGCACGATTTGTGCCTAAGGTAACTATGTGACGTGTTCATGACTAGGCATGCTTTTTCGATTCTCTTTACTGGAGTTTTTGCTATGAAATTGTTTCCCAAAATGTTATTGGGTGCATTGGCGTTTTCTGCTATTGCGCCTGTATCTTCGATTGCCGCCGATTTGAAAGTCGGTTTTATTACAGCGTTATCCGGATCATCTGCTTCGATGGGTATTCCCTATGACAAGGGGATCAGGGCGGGCATGGCGTATATGCCGACTATCGATGGCAAGAAAGTTGACGTGATCACGTTAGATGATGGATCTGATCCAACAATTGCTGCGCGTAATGCCAGAAAATTGATTGTCGACGAAAAAGTCGATGTATTAATTGGTACACCAGGTACACCATCGGCTTTAGCCATTGCGGGTGTGGCACGGGAATTGAAAGTACCATTTATCTGTAATGGTAATGCAACACTGCCAGGTGAAGAAGGTGCATGGATGGTGACATTGCCGCAACCTGCACCACTGATGATTGCAGGCGTGGTAGATGAAATGAAAGCATCCGGTGTCAAGAGCGTTGGTTACATCGGTTTTTCTGATGCATGGGGCGATATGGTCTACGATGCGTTGATCAAACTTGCACCTGCAGCCGGTATTACGGTGGTTGCCAATGAACGTTATGCACGTACTGATACATCTGTGACAGGTCAGATTCTGAAAATCGTCGCTAAAAAACCGGATGCAGTATTAACAGGGACATCCGGTACACCTGGTGCATTACCTTATCTGGCCTTAACTGCACGAAACTATAAAGGCAAGATTTACGGTACACACGCGATCATCAATCCGGATTTCATTCGTGTTGGCGGTGCCTCAGTTGAAAATATCATTGCACCAACCGGTCCGGTAGTCGTCGTGGACCAGCTTCCAGATAGCAATCCGATGAAAAAAATCGGTATGGCATACCGTGCCGCTTATCAAAAAACATTCAATGCAACACCGACAGATGCATTTGGCCCCTACTCGTTTGATGCATGGCTGATTTTTGCAAATGCAGCCAAGCAGGCTATGGCCAAGCAACAACCAGGTACACCTGAATTTCGTTTGGCACTACGTGATGCAATTGTCAACATGAAAGAATTGGTTGGCACACAAAGTATTTACAGCTTTACACCGGGTAATACATTTGGTTCCGACAAACGTGCTGTTGCCATGGTCAAGTTAGAAAAAGGCAATTGGACATATATCGGCAAGTGAAGTAAGTAGCCGATTGTCGGTCTTTTAGACCGACAACATGATAGCTGGCTTTGTACATTGCTCATCAAGGTACAACGCTGGCTATGACCTAGTTATTACGAGGAGCAACAATGAGTTGGGATGTGATTTTAATCCTCTTGACGGATGGTATTGCCAATGGTGCGATTTATCTGCTTGCCGGTCTTGGCATGGTACTTATTTTTTCAGTAACACGCGTTGTTTTTATTCCGTTTGGCGATATTGCCGTTTTTTCAGCACTAAGCTTGGCTGCTTTTGAATCTGGAAAATTGCCTGGAACAATCTGGTTGGTATTGATGATGGCAGGTGTGGCATTGCTATTTGAACTCGTCAGTTTATGGCGTGCCGGCAATAAGAAATTGATGCCAAAGGCATTAATGATGTGGGGAGGTGTCCCGGTTCTATTGTGTGTGATCGCCTATTTTGTAGCACATGCCCAGGCACCGCAATGGATACAAATTATTGCTGCAATCATGCTGGTGGTACCAATTGCACCATTATGTGCCCGCGTGTTTTTGCAGCCCATAGCCGATGCGTCGTCATTGATCTTGTTAATGGCTTCTCTGGTCATGCATTTCTTTATCTCCGGATTAGGTTTGATGTTTATCGGGCCAGAAGGATTCAGGACACAAATGCTGCTCGATGGCAGTATCGATTTGATACCGGAATTGTCAATTTCTATGCAAACCATTTTGATGGTGGCTTCCGCCATTGTACTTAGCCTGATGTTTTACCTGTTTTTTGAAAGAACCGTGACCGGAAAATCATTACGTGCTACAGCGGTTAATCGTGTCGGCGCACGTCTGGTTGGGATTCGTCCAACAAGAACGGCTATGCAGGCCTATATGTACGCATCATTACTGGCAGGTTTAATCGGTGTATTAATTGCACCAGTGACGACACTTTATTATGATTCGGGTTTTTCGATTGGTCTTAAAGCGTTTGTGGCAGCAATTATTGGTGGTCTATCCAGCTACCCGATTACTGCTATCGGCGCCATTGCAGTTGGCATTCTGGAGAGTTTTGGTTCCTTCTGGAGTGGTGCGATGAAAGATGTCATCGTATTTAGTCTTTTGATTCCTGTGTTACTGGTACGTTCATATTACGCCACTCACTCAGAAGATGATGGTGAGGAGATTGATCAATGATTGATGCGCGTACATTTAAATGGCTCAGCGCACTCGTGGCGCTTATGCTTGCTTTGTTGCCACTACTGTTAAGTAGTTTTGGTGTTGGCATGATGAATGATATCGGTATTGGTGCGATGGTGGCACTCGGACTGATTTTATTGACGGGTATTGGTGGTGTAACTTCGTTTGGTCAGGCCGCATTCGTCGGTATTGCGGCGTACTCGACTGCATGGCTGACAACAACCATGCAACTATCGCCCTGGATAGGACTTATATTCGCATTAGTATTAACCGGCAGTGCCGCACTGATTATCGGTGCACTGACATTACGTTTAGGCGGACATTTCTTGCCAATCAGTACGATTGCATGGGGACTGTCTGTTCCTATCGTCTTCAGTAATATGGATGCTTTGGGACGGCATACCGGTATTTCCAATATTGTGCCTGTCTATTTTCTGGATTTTTCTCTCGGTACGCCTGAGGCGATGTATTACCTGATTTGGGCGTGCGTGGGTCTTGCTTATCTTTTCAGTAAAAATCTGCTTGGTTCGCGAGAAGGGCGAGCGCTTCGCAGTTTACGTGGTGGCGCCAGCTTATTGGCAAGTGTTGGGGCAGATTCAAATACATTACGGTTAAAACTGTTTGTATTTTCTGCGTTGTTAGCAGGCCTTGCAGGTTGGCTCTATGCGCACAACAATCGTTATGTCAGTCCATCTCCCTTTGAAGTTAAAGCCAGTATCGACTTTCTGTTGATGGCAGTTATGGGAGGGCTTGGCCAGTTACCTGGTGCATTGATCGGAGCGGTCATTGTTATTTTGATGAAAAATTATCTGCAGGATTTTCTGCCTTTCATTACAGAGCGGGGTGCACAACTCGAGATTATCGTGTTTAGTTTGATTTTCCTGTTGTTACTTCATCGTGCGCGCTCAGGGTTTTGCGGTTTTATCCTGAAAAAATTTGGTCACAGGATTAAAACGACAATGCCACCTGTCATTGATGTTACTACGCCATTGGCAGGACGTGAACAACCTGTGAAAGGGACACGTGTTTTAGCCGTGCGTGAGGCAACTAAACGTTTTGGCGGTCTGGTTGCTGTTAATGATGTGAGCTTTGATGTCAATGCTGGAGAAATTGTTGGTCTGATTGGTCCAAATGGTGCCGGGAAGTCGACAATGTTTAATCTGGTCACAGGTGTTGCACCGTTAACAAGCGGTACGGTGCATTTTATGGGGCAGGATGTGACGGGTGAATCACAGAAAAACATTGCTAAACGTGGCATTGGGCGTACGTTTCAACATGTCAAATTACGACCAAATATGACATTGCTTGACAACGTTGCACTTGGTGCTTATGCACGTACAAAAGCTGGCATGGTTTCTGCATGCTTGTCAACGGACCGTGATGAAGAAGCAAAGATCTATTATGCTGCACGTCTTCAATTAGGGCGGATTGGACTGGCTGGCCGCGAGCATGAATTAGCAGGATCATTACCATTGGGAACCCAGCGCATGCTGGAAATTGCACGTGCATTAATGCTTGACCCCTTGTTACTGATTCTTGATGAACCGGCAGCCGGTTTGCGTCATGCAGAAAAGCAGGAACTGGGGAACTTGTTACGACAATTGAAGCAGCAGGGCGTCACCATTCTTATTGTTGAACATGATATGGATTTTGTGATGAAACTGGTTGATCGTCTGGTTGTCATGAATTTTGGTTGTAAGTTGATGGAAGGTAAGCCAGCTGAAGTGCGGTGTGATCCACAGGTCCAAGCTGCATATTTGGGGGGCACTGTATGACACCAATTTTTGAAATTGACCAGTTATTTGTCAATTATGGCCATGTCGAAGCAGTCCGTGGTATTTCGATTAGTTTAATGCCGGGTCAGATTATTTCTGTTATTGGCCCCAATGGAGCAGGTAAAACGACATTATTGGCAGCGGCAATGGGTCTGTTACCTTCGCAAGGAACACTAAGGCTTGATGGGGAGCTATTAAATAGTATTAGCGTTGAAGAGCGTGTCGAGCGTGGCTTATGCCTGGTCCCTGAAAAAAGGGAGTTATTCGGTGATATGTCTGTATACGATAACTTGGTCTTGGGGGCCTATAGTAAGCGATACAGTACTGCGCAGTTCCAGAATAAACTCGATAGCGTCTATCATCGTTTCCCGAGATTGGCAGAGCGGCGTGTACAACGCGCTAATACCTTGTCGGGTGGTGAGCGCCAGATGCTGGCTTTAGGACGGGCTTTAATGGCAGAGCCGCGTGTCTTACTATTAGATGAGCCAAGTCTCGGTCTCGCGCCGTTAATTGTCGCAGAAATTCTGGCGATTGTCAGAAGCTTGCGAGATGATGGTGTATCGATTGTATTGGTTGAACAAAATGCATTAGCAGCATTACAAAGTTCCGATTATGGTTATGTACTGGAAATTGGCGAAATAGCCTTGTCGGGCAATTCTGCTGAATTGGCAAAGGATCCGCGTGTTAAAGCGACTTATCTGGGGGGAGGTGTCGACGATGAATAGATGTGCCAAGTAGTTTTTTCATTAAACAAGTCTTTTTGGGTTTATGTTTTTACATAAACCCTTTTTTATCTTGCCGGGATATATGTCATTTGCTCTTCGATAAAGCTATTAAATGTATTTGACAAGGCGATCCCGTATGTCTGATTGTGTTCGACTTGTACCAGCGCAAGACTAGTTGCTTCAAATGTTGATAGCTGATCGGGACGGTGTGCTTGACGGATTTTATATTGTGATGCCGGTACTTTATCCAGTAATAATCGCGGCAAACTTTGAAGTGGTACATTGGCATGCAGCATTTTAAGGCTTTTTTTCCAGGTGGCATCCAGCACAACCAGTGTCATGTCGTTTGCTGCGATGTTGGTGGCAAAATGTGTGGCCGGCATCGATGATGTATCTGGATAGAGTAGTACTGCTTGGCGTGGGTGACCATCAATACTGCTATGCAATAAATGGTGTAATACTTCAGGTTCGAATGTTTCTCCAATGTGCAGACGGCTTGCTACCAGATTTAAATGCAATAGACGACCACTGCCTTTAGCCTGATGTACTTCCAATGGGTGCTGCAGTATTAATACTTCTGTTTGAGTTGCAAGTGGATGTACCCATTTACAAATACAGGTGCGCAGTGCACGCAAGCATTGCGGACAACGTGGACGTATTGATGGAGAAGTATTGTCCATAAGGATGATGGGAAATCGGCAAGGCATGGCGATGCTGCATTGTACACGCACTGCGGCCAATAAAAAAACGGCAAGCTGTGATACTTGCCGTCAGTGATAGATTGCTTCTATTTGTATTAATAGCCGCGTCGTCTACCTTTTAATTGATGCAGGGTGTCAACGAGTCGATCGATATCATTGCAATTGTTATAAAACGCCAGTGATGGTCTAACTGTCGCTTCCAATCCGAAACGTCTTAGGATGGGTTGTGCACAGTGATGCCCAGAACGTACGGCAATACCATGTTTATTTAATGCATCCCCCACTTCTTCTGTTTTATAGCCTTCCAGAACAAATGATAAAACTGCGGCTTTATCAGGAGCAGTACCAATCAAACGTAACCCTGAAATTGCCTGCAGTTTTTGTGTGGCATAGACCAGTAACTGGTGTTCATAGGCATGAATATTCTCGATACCGATTTTATTGACATAATCGATCGCCGCACCTAAACCCACAGCATCGGCAATGTTACCTGTACCGGCTTCGAACCGGCCAGGGGCATCGTGATACTGGGTTTTTTCAAATGTCACATCGACAATCATGTTGCCGCCACCTTGCCATGGTGGGCTCTCATTGAGCAATGCTTCTTTACCGTAGAGAGCGCCAATACCGGTAGGTCCAAACACCTTATGACCGGAAAACACAAACCAGTCACAATTTAACGTTGTGACATCGGCACGCATGTGCGACACAGATTGTGCGCCATCAAGCAATACCTTGGCACCGGCACTATGGGCCATGTCGATGATTTGTTTGGCAGGTGTCACAGTACCCAATGCATTGGAGACTTGCGTGAACGAGACAAGTTTTGTTTTTGGATTGAGCAGTTTTGCATAGTCATCCAGCTTGACTTGCCCATCATCATCAACCGGAATGACACGCAACGTTGCACCGGTTCGTTGACATAACAACTGCCACGGGACAATATTGGCATGATGTTCAAG
>JAATFN010000390.1 GCA_015655165.1 Betaproteobacteria bacterium
AATAGCAAAAATGCAGTCAACGTACCAGCAGAATTCAAGACGCCGACTTATGTCGCACAAGGCATTTCCGCACTGGGTATCGTATGGAATATTGATAGTGGGAAAAATGAACCACATGATTGGGCTGATTTAACGAAGCCTGAATATAAAAATGCAGTGACAATGCCCGACCCGGCATTATCGGGTGCGACCATCGATTTATTGCTCGGCTTACAAAGTGCAAAAAAAGAAGAAGCCTGGCAATTGTTTCAGGCGTTGCATAACAACGGCATGACCGTATCCGGTCCCAATGCACAAGCATTGACACCGGTTTTACAAGGGGCAAAAGCCGCTGTATTCGGTGCAGTCGACTATGTATCGTATGCAGGGATCAGTCAGGGCGAGAAAATCAAAGTAATTTTCCCAAGCAGCGGCACAGCAATCGCACCACGTCCGATAATGATTTTAAAATCAACCAAACATGCTGATGCAGCACGCAGCTTTATCGACTTTGTATTGTCCGATGAAGGCCAAAAAGCCGTTGCTGACGCATGGTTAATGCCTGCTCGCACCGACATTGCCGGAAAACGTCCTTTATTTAAAGAGATCAAGCTCTTGCCATCTACTGACAATGCGACCGAACATAACCGTGCAGAAGTTTTGTCACGTTTCGCACAGATCTTTGGTCAAAAATAAAACCAATAAACTATACCAACCTGCTGCATATTACCTCAATGCAGCAGTAAAGGGATGCGCATGGGCAGCATGTTTTTTCTGGTGACTACAGTTGTGGTCATCTTATTTTTTCTGGTCGCCTTACCAATATTGTTTGTGATATTGCAAGCGATCTTCCCTTATTTCGGGGAAGGTTCGTTCACAGCACCATTTTCTGCGTTACTATCATTATTCCGGCAAGGCGATACAATCGTCTTACTGGGTAACTCGTTACATCTTGGTATAAGCGTTGTCATTGTCAGTGCCATCATTGGTATTCCTCTTGGTGCACTACGTGGTTTATTCCGGATTCCGCTAGCCAAATTCTGGGATAGCCTGTTTCTCATTCCTTTTTTACTCCCGCCTTATATTGCGGCCCTATCGTGGACACTGGCAGCACAACCTAAAGGCTATGTGTATCGTATTGCCGGATTCGATTTTGGCACCATCCTGTTTTCTTTTACAGGCATGGCATTGATTATGGGGTTTAGTACATTCCCAATTGTCTACTTTGCACTTTCACGCAGCATGGCAGCAGCAGGTGGCAGATTAGCCGATGTTGCACGCGTTTGTGGCGCGACACCATGGACTGCTTTTATACGTATTACGATACCACTCGCACTGCCTGCCATTGCAGCGAGCCTCTTATTGGTATTTACTTTATCAATTGAAGAATATGGCGTGCCAGCAGCATTAGGTAGCAATATTGGTGTACGCATGTTGACTACATCGATCGAACACAAACTGGCCGACTGGCCGGTGGATTTGTCGGGTGCTGCTATGTTGTCGGTCATTCTGGTCGTGCTGGCATTGACTGCTTATACCGTACAACGCGCCATGCTGGTCGGCAAGAATTTTGAAACTACTACCGGTAAACCTGTACAGTCGGCACTACGTGAGCTAGGGCTCTGGCGATGGCCCATTATCAGTTTATTTGTCCTCATCACATTCTTAACGGTTGTCGCACCTTTGACATCAATGGCTTTGGCCTCATTAGGGAAAACTGTTTCCGGAGGGCTTGCCTGGTCAAACTTTACCATCACCAATTACACCGTATTATTTGCAGCGGGTAGCGAATCATTGCAGTCATTAATGACCAGTACATCTTTGGCACTTGGTGCTGCAATATTGACGGGCAGTGTCGGATTTTTGGCTGCATGGTGTGTTACCTCACAAAAGGTACGTGGTGCTGTCTTGATTGATGCCTTATCACTGCTACCAGTAACATTACCTGGGGTGGTTGTTGGAGTCGGTTTGATTCTGGCGTGGAACCAGCCATTCTGGCCTGTTACCGTGTATGGTACATGGGGTATTTTATTGTTGTCTTACACATGTTTGTTACTGCCATATCCAGTACGTTATGTCAGTGCCGCATTAACACAAATCGGCAAAAATCTGGAGTCTTCTGCACGTGTACACGGCGCAACAATACTGTGCACACTCTGGCACATTACCCTGCCTCTCGCAGCGCCCAGTCTTATTGCTGCGATGTTGATGGTATTTGCCATTGCTTCACGCGAACTCGTCACATCATTATTGTTAGCGCCAGCAGGTATATCGACCGTATCAATTTTTATATGGCGCCAATTCGAACAAGGCACAATAGGGAAAGGCATGGCCATGGCGGTTGTAGCGGTTGTGATCAGTTTAACATTGATGTTAACCGGGATCTTCTTGCAAAACCACTGGCAACGACGTGCGTATTAATAATATGTCACAAAAATATAAAGGGATGTCTTCCCTAGCATCCTTTTTACATGTTTATTATTGATGGAACTGCGCGCCTGTTTAAGCACCATAATGACGATACAGCATATGGTGCCCGTCTTTTCCCAACAAGATAACATTATACGATTGTGCTTGATGACTGCCGAACCCAGGCGCCCCGGATGGCATACCAGGTACGGCCAGACCAACAACGGCAGGCTTGGTTTTAATTAATCGTTTAATTTCTTCGGCGGGTACATGCCCTTCAATCACATATCCGTTAACAACCGCAGTATGACAAGCACCCAATTGTTTTGGTACACCAAGTTTTTTGCTGTATTCGGAAGGGTTATCCACATGACTGACCTTCACAGTAAACCCATTCGTTGTCAGATGCTCAACCCACTCCTCGCAACAATCCAGATGGGATTTTTTATAGACGTGTACACGCGCAATATTTTTTTTGACTGGGCTCGTTCTAGGAGCACCTAGCGTTGCATGATTCGAAACCGGTTTCTGTTGTCTGACGGATTTTTTTTTGATTATTTTTTTCTGGCCCGATGATTGTTTTTTTCTGAATGGTTTCCTGACCAATTTTTTCGGATGCGCCGAAACATCACGCATCAATATTGATGCTGCAACGCATACTGCAAGTAAAAAACCACGTCGTTTCATATTCCGAAATACTTTCTTCTACATCAGTGAATGTCGGGAAAGTCTGTCAGTCCACAAAAAAAAGTGCAATCGGTCTGGAATGGGCTTTTTACGATTTATATCTATTTCGGACTAGTGCTGGCAATCCATGAAGCCAGAATCATGTGTCGGCACTGATTTATTGGCCATCTTTCCCTAATTTGCCATAGATCGCGCGTTTCCTGCCTCCAACTAAGCCCAATTTGGCATGTGTCCTTTATAATGTGACGTTTAGTCTAAAATTCACAAGCAAAACCATGGAATTAGCCAAGTCGTTCGAGCCTGCCGAGATTGAAAAATTCTGGCGACAAGCGTGGGAAGAACGCGGGTACTTTGCCGCGACCACTGATGAAACCAAACCATCATTTAGCATTCAGTTGCCTCCACCCAATGTGACAGGCACTTTGCACATGGGTCATGCGTTTAACCAGACCATTATGGATGGTTTGACACGTTATCACCGCATGCGCGGCTTTAACACAGCCTGGATTCCAGGCACCGACCACGCCGGCATTGCAACGCAAATCGTGGTCGAACGCCAACTGGACGCACAAAAAATTTCCCGCCACGATCTTGGACGTGAGAAATTCATTGAAAAAGTCTGGGAATGGAAAGAAAAATCCGGCTCTACCATTACCGGCCAGATGCGCCGCATGGGCGCATCCACTGACTGGGACCGTGAATATTTCACCATGGACGCCAAAATGTCCACATCAGTCACCGAAGTCTTTGTCCGCCTGTACGAGCAAGGCTTGATCTACCGTGGAAAACGTCTGGTCAACTGGGATCCGGTACTGGGTACTGCAGTGTCGGATCTGGAAGTGGTCTCAGAAGAAGAAGATGGCCACATGTGGCATATCCGCTATCCACTGGCCGATGGTACAGGTCATCTGGTAGTTGCCACTACCCGTCCTGAAACATTGCTGGGGGACGTTGCTGTGGCTGTTGACCCGACAGACGAGCGTTATGCCCATTTAGTTGGCAAATCACTGACATTACCGTTATGCGGTCGTGAAATCCCGGTTATCCAGGACGAATATGTCGATAAAGAATTTGGCACCGGGTGCGTCAAAATCACCCCTGCCCACGATTTTAACGACTATGCAGTTGGCAACCGTCACAATCTGGAGAAGATCAACATCTTCACACTCGATGCTAAAATCAACGAGAATGCACCAGAAAAATACCGTGGCATGGATCGTTTCGAGGCTCGGAAACAAATCGTGGCAGACTTGGATGCATTGGGTTTACTTGAAGCCGTCAAACCACACAAACTGATGGTGCCACGCGGTGACCGTACCAATGTGGTAATTGAGCCGATGTTGACAGACCAATGGTTTGTTGCAATGAGCAAGGCTGCACCTGAAGGTACACACTTCCCGGGCAAATCCAT
>JAATFN010000389.1 GCA_015655165.1 Betaproteobacteria bacterium
CACGTAATCCTTGGCATGCAGATTATATTTCCGGTGGCTCGTCATCTGGTCCCGCCATTGCCACTGCCACACGCACAGTGTTTGGTGCGTTGGGTTCGGATACAGCAGGTTCTGTACGCATGCCCGCCAATTTATGCGGTATTACTGGCATGAAGACGACGCACGGGTTGGTTCCGGTTGCTGGTTGCATGGCGCTTTCTACATCGTTGGACGCTATTGGTCCGTTGACACGCACGGTGCAAGACAATGCATTAATGCTTGCCGTCATTGCCAATGCCAAGCAGCGTCCCATGGTGCCAGCTGATGTATCGGATCATCCTTATATGAGAGCGGTACAACGTGGTACTTCAGGTGATTTGAAGGGGCTATGTATCGGTTTGCCTGCCGGTTATTTCGACCGCAATCTGGATGCACAGGTCGCGCAGTGTTTCAATGAAATGGCACGCCAACTCGCGCGTCTTGGTGCGGAAATTGTCCAGATTGACATGCCGGATCTGGATGCCATCAATGCTGGTGGTGTACTCATTACCTGGGGGGACGTCGTGAGTCTGCATGCAGACCAGATGCGTGAACGCCATGAAGAGTACAGTGTGCAAACGCGTGGCAGGTTGCAATCGGCCCTAGCCGTTAATACGCGGGATTATCTGAATGCACAACGCTATCGCGGTATTGCACTACGCCAGTTTACCGAGACGGTGTTTTCACGGTGTGATGCTTTGCTAGCGCCGGTACTGTCGTTTCCTACACCATTACTTTCACAAGTCGATGTGGGTGGCGGGAGCGCCATGGCAAACATACTTGAAGAAATGACACGGCTGGGACGTCCCGCTAATATGCTAGGGTTGCCGGCACTGGCACTGCCCGCAGGGTTTACCGAAAACAATATGCCATGTGGTATGGTGCTACTTGCCAGGCCATTTGCAGAGAGTATCTTGTATCGTATCGGGGCGGCATTCCAGGCCAATAGTCACTGGCATTCTTTCGCGCCACCAGTTGTCAGGTAGCGCATTTTTTATTCAGGTTGTGTCATTGATATCGTATGACATGACCAATGCATGACGCTTAGCAGAAAGGTGAGTATATGGCTCAGAATCATCAGGATTATCAGATTTACGAAGCAGGCAACGTACCGTTACAGTCGGGTCGTACGTTTCGCAACATGAAGATTGCGTATCAGACGTTTGGGACATTGAATGCCGCGCGTGACAATATGATTCTCTATCCGACTTCATATGCTGCCCAGCATTCGGATATTGCATTTATGGTGCAACCCGGTGGTGCGCTGGACCCGGAAAAATATTTCATTGTCATCCTGGATTTGTTTGGCAATGGATTATCCAGTTCACCTTCGAATACGAATTGGCCCGATCAAGGTGACAGGTATCCCCATGTGACGTTGTATGACACGGTACAAGTGCAGCGCAAGATGATTGACCGACTCTGGGGTGTTAGCAAGATTGCCATGGTCTATGGTTGGTCGATGGGTGCCATGCAGGCATATCATTGGGCTGCCGTGTTTCCGGACTTCATTGAACGTATAGCCATAGTATGTGGTGCAGCAAAATGCGCACCACACAATAAGGTTTTTCTGGAAGGTGCCGGTAGTGCGTTGATGGCAGATCCAGCCTGGAAGGATGGACTCTTTACCGAAAGGCCTGTGCGGGGCTTTCGTGCCATGGGGCGTGTATATGCCGGTTGGGCATTGTCTCAAACATTTTTCCGGGAAGAAGTCTGGCGTCAGTTGGGTGCAACGTCATTGGAAGACTACTTGGTGACATTTTGGGAGACCAACTTCTCGCGTCGTGATCCGTCAGATCTGTTGGCACAATTCTGGACCTGGAAGAACGGCGACATCAGTGCGAATGATCTCTACCATGGAAAACTGGATGAGGCACTAGGGGCGATTCAAGCGCGTGTACTATTAATGCCTGGCGACCATGATTTGTATTTCCAGGTGGCAGACAATGCCATCGAGTTAACACATTTACGGCATGCCAAGCTTAGTCCAATTCCTTCCATCTGGGGGCACCGTGCCGGTAATCCGCTCAATCAGCCTGAAGACCGTGCATTCATCGAAGAGAATGTGAGAAATTTGCTGGCGCAATAAAGATCAATTTTGTGAAGTGTTAATGCATCTATAGGTTAACCTATAGATGCATTTTTTTTGTGGCGTGCATGCATGTTGGTATTGCGCCAGACAGCGATTAGTCACCCAAGTCTATTCGGGCAGCGAGTTGTATATTGTCTGGTAGATCGTCACATACAATGATCCATGCCTGTTGCTGGCTATGGGCGACATTGTCTAGCTTCTGTACCAGAAAATCCATCGAGGCATGGTCTAATCCGGCAAATGGATTATCCAGTATGTTGACTGGCGCACCGGCTGCCAATGCGCCAGCTAAAAAGACTTTGTGTTTACTGCCCGTGGATAGCATAAAAAGTTGTTTATGCAAGTGTGGTGCGAGTCCAAAGCCCTCCATCAAGTCAGGTAATAATGCATCGTTGAACTTCGGGTATGTGTGATGTAATGCATCAACATATTCGGTGACGCTCATCTGGTCGAACGCATCGGCATACCTGTCGACATTGAATACGTGTTGCCGGTACAGATCGGGTTGCAGGTCCAGATAAATATCGCCGATGGACAGTTGTCCCGATTGGGGGGTGAAGGTCCCGGCCAATAATTGTAGCAATGTGCTTTTGCCACGACCTATGCCACCTTGCACTAGCGTAATGCCTGAGGCAATGGCCATTGACCAGTCAGAGAACAACGTGCATCCCGGGGTACCCGAAAGTCACATGGCTGGCTTGTAAAATCACAGGATGCTGGTGTTTCATGTTTGGATAAGCTGAAATAGAGAGAGTGTGGCTGGGGTTGCATTAAAGATCATGGCATTATATGCATAATCACTGGACTAATATTGCTAACATGATGTAACTATGTTTAGTGTCGTGCAGGTCGATGAATGGTGTTGAGGATATCGAAGATGATGAAGAAACAAATAAAGAAGGAAGATTTTCCTGTGGAGCAGGCACGGCATTATCTGGAAACAGGTCCGATCGTTCTTGTATCGTCCATATGGCAGGGTAAAACTAATATCATGACTATGGGCTGGCATACCATCATGGAATTTACACCCTCACTCATCGGTTGCATGATCTCAGGCGGCAATCATAGTTTCGAGATGATTAAACAAAGTCGTGAATGTGTGATTAATTTACCGACGACAAAGTTAACCGATCAGGTTGTCGGTATTGGCAATTCAACGGGTGCCGAGATTGACAAGTTCGCTACATTCGGATTGACAGCTGATGTGGCAGAAAAAGTGAAGGCGCCTTTAATCCGTGAATGCCATGCCAATTTTGAATGCCGATTGCATGATGATGTCCTGATCGACAAATACAATTTCTTTATCTTCAAAATCGTCAAAGTACATGTCGCAGTGACGCCCAAGCATCCAGAAACCTTGCATTACACCGGAGATGGTGTATTTATGGTATCTGGAAAAATCATCAGTCGACGCGCCAAATTCTTGCCAGAAATGCTGTGATGTATTTGAAGTTCGACGATACGTAAGGTTGTTCCTGGGTAAACTACCCTGTTCGTGGATTTGGCCTGCAAGGAGTCACGTGAGGTTGAATGTGCTGTAACGCAGCTTTCCATTTCGCCTGCACAATTGCAATAAGAGTATCCATATTTTCTTGTGAAAAAAAACGCACAAGGATTACCTGCTGTTGAATACCCTTATTGAATAAGGGCTGTGTTTAAAAATAGTTGCTGGCACGGTTATTGTATGGGGTGAGCGCACAAATAACAAAAGGAGACTGCAAGCGTGGCGGTGTCGGTA
>JAATFN010000057.1 GCA_015655165.1 Betaproteobacteria bacterium
CAGTAAAGCAATACATGCGACCGATTTGATACGCATGCGATTTTGTTTGGTATGTGATGGCATCGATGCCCCCCTGTGTATTGAACAACACAGCATCATAAATGAAACTCAGTTGCATATGCAACATTGTTGCAAATATTTCTTAATCAAAGGGAATACAGCCGTTGCCAAGCGCTTCGAAAAAAGAAAGAAATCGGGGGGGAAAGTGCCCGGCTATACAGACGTATAGCCGGGCACTATCAGATAAGCAACAATAAGCCGGCCATAAATGGCAGCGCAATAGCGGCAACAACCGCCATCAAGCTCATCGCCAACGCACTAAATGCCACAGCTTGGCGGTCGATTTCAAACAGACGTGCTGTACCGATGGCGTGGGAAGTCAGACCGATCGCCATACCTGTTGCCGCAGGATGTGTCACGCGGCACAAGCGTAGCAGTAAAGGACCGATCATGGCGCCCAAAATGCCGGACAACAAGACAAACACAGGAACGACACCGATAATGCCGCCGATTTTTTCTGTGATGAGAATTGCAACGGGTGTTGTCACCGATTTGGGGACGAGTGTCATTAACATCGTGCGCTCGATACCCATCAATTTACCCAGCACGACAACCAGCGCAACCGTGAATGTACCGCCTACAATGATCGTCACGGCAACCGGCAACCACATTTTGCGGATCAATGCGATACTTTGATATAACGGCAGTGCCAGTGCAACTGTGGCCGGCCCGAGAAGCAATACGATAATCGCTGTGCTAAGACGATATTCTTCATAACCGATATCAAAGACTGTGAGTCCAACAATAATGAACAACGTCGACATCAGTACCGGCTGGAATACAAGCCACCCGGTTTTACGGTTGAGCAAGATGGCAAGTTTGAACGCAATCAACGTTAATGCAATACCAGCTAGCGGATGGTGCACCATCTCGTTATAGGCGCGTAATGCATTACTCATGACGCCCCTCTTTTTTGTATTGGCGCAACACAAGAAACTGCATTAACCAGCCGGTAAACACAATCGCCGGAATCAGTGACAACACCAGTGTTGCCAGCAACAACCATAATTGCCTTTCAATCACATGAAAATACGCCATGATCGATACCGCAGGCGGCACGAGCAACAACGGCAAATAGCCGATGAGTGCCGACGCAGTCGTATTGAGCGATTCAGGAACCTTTCCCCGGCAACACAAATACACCAATAGCAACACCAGACCGATAATCGGCCCGGGAATCGCAGGCATGCACCAGGCACTCAAGCCCGTACCAAGGATCTGGAATATCACCAGATAAATCAAACCATCCAACAACATAGTGCCTGTGACTCCTTGCAATGTTTATCAATGACCATAAAACAGGCATCATTTTAATGAAATAAAACCCGAACTGTGCATTCAGATAGACACAATAGTATTAACTAAAATGTACATAATCATGTATAAAAATGCATGATGAATAGCTGTTCCAGTCAACAATACGGCTACCCGAGAGTAGCCGTATTGTTGATACTGACATGCTGCTGCCCTGCATGACAACAACAAGATAATGTTGACCTTACGCTTTCAATGCCGCAGCCACTACTGTTGCCAGAGGTGTCGTCGGTCTGCCGATTAACCGGCTTAACTGATGCTGATCATCAAACAGGCCCCCCTTTGCTGCACCAGCGTCGGAATTGGCCAATATAGCAGCAAACCCTTCCGGCAATCCAACTTTAACCAATGCCGCTGTATAATCGGCTTCAGGCAAATCTTGATAAACGACTGTCTTACCGGATTGTTTGGCAAATTCTTTTGCCAAATCTGCCAGCGTATAGGCAGTATCGCCGGCTAATTCATAGGTTTTACCGGCATGCGCTTCTGTGGTGAGAACCACCGCTGCAGCTTGTGCGTAATCGGCACGTGTGGCTGTTGCAAAACGCCCTTGACCGGCACTACCCAACACCACACCTTGTGCCAATGCCGCAGCAATGGTACCTGTGTGGTTTTCTGTATACCAACTGTTACGCAACAAAACGAACGGTATCCCGGATGCGATAATCAATGCTTCCGTTTCCTTGTGCTCTTTAGCCAAAACCAACGCCGAAGTATCTGCATGCAAAATACTTGTATAGGCAATCAGTTTCACATGTGCACGCTTTGCAGCATCAATCACGGCACGATGCTGTGCTGTGCGTTGCCCTATTTCATTGGAAGAAACCAGTAACAGTTTATCGACGCCTTCTAATGCTGTATCGAGTGTTGCCGGCTTGGTGTAATCGGCTTCGCGCACTTGTACGCCCAATGCAGCCAGATCCCGGCCTTTATCAAGGCTGCGCACAGTAGCCACAATCTGTCCTGCCGGTACTGTTTTTAACAATGCATTAATCACTTGACGGCCTAATTGGCCAGTCGCTCCGGTAATTGCAATCATCAACAACTCCTCATATGGTAAAGAAGCCCTAGGATAGCTATAATACAAACTTTTAGTAAGTACCAACAAAAAGGTAAGTGCCATGTCCGCCATCACAGCATCGACAACGCCATCAATGGGGCTATCTGAAAAAATGCAGCGTGGAGAGTTATTCTCGGCAGCGTGTCCAACACGTGAAATACTGCGGCACATTACCAGCCAGTGGGGTGTATTAGTACTTGTGGCGTTATTGTCGGACACCCACCGTTTTAGTCAATTGCGCCGCAAGGTAGGTGGTATCAGCGAAAAAATGCTCGCACAAACATTACAATCGCTAGAAGCCGACGGCTTCGTCATACGGACTGCGTATCCGGTGGTACCTCCCCACGTAGAGTACAGCCTCTCCCTGATGGGCAAAGAAGTTGCCCATCAGGTAGAAAGTCTGGCCAATTGGATCGAGGATAATCTGCCACACATCATGGCACAACGAAAAACGCAACAAACCGATCCGTTAATAGCATAAACATGTTGTGATGCCAGAACAGTCTTACACCGTTACGCAATTGCCGGATAAATTCCCATACCATCCGGCCATGGTGTAAGCACCTCAAAACCGTCTTCGGTCACCGCAACCATATGCTCCCACTGCGCTGACAATGAATGGTCTTTGGTGACCACTGTCCAGCCATCGGGTAATTCCTTGCAATGGCGTTTACCGGCATTGATCATCGGCTCAATCGTAAACAACATACCTGTCTCCAGTACCAGCCCTTCTCCTTGTATGCCGTAATGCAAGACTTGTGGCGCATCGTGATAAATTTTACCAATGCCATGTCCGCAATATTCACGCACAATACTGAATCCTTCCCGGTGCGCAACAGACTGGATGGCATGGCCGACGTCACCCAACGTGGCCCCGGGACGCACTTGCATAATACCTGCACGCATCGCTTCGTACGTGACATTGACGAGACGGCGTGCCAGCGGAGAAGGCTCCCCCACAAAATACATACGGCTCGTATCACCAAACCAGCCATCTTTGATGATTGCCACATCGATATTGATGATGTCGCCTTTTTTCAATACCTTGGCCGAAGGAATGCCGTGGCAAATAACATGATTGACCGATGTACACACTGTTTTAGGAAAACCGTGATAACCGATGTTCGCAGGTATGGCCTGCTGGACATTGACAATATAGTCGTGACAAAGACGGTCAAGTTCGTCTGTTGTCACCCCCGGTTTGACATGCTCTGCAATCATTGCAAGAACATCTGCGGCAAGCTTGCCGGCAATACGTGCCATGTCGATTTCGGCAGGCGTTTTAATGGTTACTTTTTCTATCATGGTGTGGTACGTAATACGGGTAAATTAGTAGAAGGTAAATTGATGTCAGAATCATCATCAGGTATCGCCGCAAGATCCATTCCCCCAGTTTGCTCCATACGGATCAATAAACGGCAAATGGCAGAATGATCCAGCGCTGGATATAACTCGGCCAACATACCGATACGCATCCAGTGCTCTGCTTGTGCATTAATTGAACGG
>JAATFN010000169.1 GCA_015655165.1 Betaproteobacteria bacterium
AGATTGCGGCGTGTTGCGGCATCCAGACCAATAAAGGCATTTTCTGTTTCGACGCTCAGTAAGCGCACATGTTGCAACTGTTGATGTTGGGTCGATTGTGCATAACGCAGTAATGCACCGGCAGCACCAATGGCAACGTGCAAATGTTCTGCACCAAAACCATTGAGACTGGCGACAGACAGTTGTTCCAGCAAGGCTTTGTGCCCGCTGGCAATGTCATAGTGCCAATCTGGAACAATCGTCGCTTTCGTGTGGAACAATGCACCCAGACTGTCTTCTTGGGCTTGGCTCGACAGGATTTCTGCCGGAGCAATACGTTCTAGCTCCTGCTTGATACGTGCTGATACAGCCGCGTCTGGCTCGGTAAATTCGAGTGTGGTCAACGCGCCGCTGGCCATGGAAAGCCATGCCATGCCGACAGTGGTTGCTTTATGTGCCCGGTTGGATGTGGTTAAGAGTGCCAATAACGGACGATCGGCTTTTTCCGGGAGCAGGTCCGAATCAGTCAATGTACCTGGTGTGATGACACGCATGACTTTCCGCTCGACCGGGCCTTTGCTTGTTGCCGGGTCGCCGATTTGTTCGCATACGGCAACAGATTCGCCCAGCTTGATGAGTTTGGCCAGATACTGTTCTGCTGAATGGAAGGGGACGCCTGCCATTTTGATCGGTTGACCGTTGGACGTGCCGCGTTGTGTGAGCGTAATACCTAACAGACGTGACGCTTTTTCCGCATCCTCGAAAAACAGTTCGTAGAAATCTCCCATGCGATAGAACACAAGCGTTGTCGGGTGATCAGCCTTGATGGCCAGATACTGCTGCATCATCGGTGTGTGTTTTTCCGGCGCACCTGTTTTTTTTGCGGGTGTGATTACTGTTTCTGTTACGACCGTCATGAATTCCTCTTATAGCGATACGCATTGCGTACCTAGTGTGACCTGCGTCAGTATCGCAGATCATCGAAATGGGTAAAACCGGTATTATCCAATGTTCTGACGGGAATCGGTGCAAGAATAATATGGATTCACTGTGAGAATATGGGACAGGTATTGTCTTGCATAGCACTGCAAAGTACTGTTACTTCGTTGTCTGATGACAAGTGCCGTTTTGCCGGCAACATAACATCAGAACAGCAACGATAAATGGTACATACTATTTAATTGATAACAATTATCATTTATTATAATGGTTGCTTATCTTTTTTCCATATAACGCGATGACTAAAACTATACAGGAGACGTCGCCCGCGGAAGCTGATTTCCGTCTGGCGCCATTATTCGTTGCCAACATGGCATGCACGATGTCAATGATGGCTTTTATGCCTTTGATTGGGCCTATTGCGCGTGTTTTGGGGTTGGCACCCTGGCATGCGGGTGTGTCAGTGATGATCGCCGGTGTGTTGTGGGTGCTGTTAGCCAGATTCTGGGGGCGCGCCAGTGACATACATGGACGACGTCGCATTTTACTGATTGGCATAGGTGGTTTTGCTGTGGCATATGGTGTGTTGATTGCCATTATCGATACAGCCATCCATTTTTTACCGTCTGTGGCACTGTCGTTTTTAGGCTTGGTAGTCGGGCGCGGTGCGGTAGGTCTTTTCTATGCAGCCATTCCCGCCGCAGGTTTGGCGCTAGTTGCTGACCATGTGCCAGACCACAAACGTACCGGTGTGATGGCCGCGCTTGGTGCTGCCAATGCTGTCGGTATGGTTGTCGGTCCCGCGTTGGCAGCATTACTGGCCCAACAAAGTCTCAGTTTGCCGTTGTATGTGATGGGGATACTGCCGTTAATCGCATTTGTCGTCATGTTCAAAACACTGCCAAGCACCGAGCACCATAAAAAAGTCACAGCGGGGACATTGAAACTGACTGATGTACGACTACGCCGTCCGATGATGATTGCGTTTGTTTCCATGACCTGTGTGGCGGTCGCACAAATTTCTGTCAGTTTTTATGCATTGGATCGTCTGGCACTGTCACCTATTGATGCTGCAAGAACTGCCGGCATTGCGTTAACAGTCGTTGGTGTGGCATTGATTTTTTCGCAAATTTTTGTGCGCAAACTGACCTGGTCGCCGCAACGTCTGGTGTATGTCGGCGGTATCATTGCTGCGTTAGGGTTTGCATCGGTGGTGTTTGCTACCACCCAGACCATGTTATGGGCAAGTTACTTTGTTGCCGCAGCCGGCATGGGTCTGGTGTTTCCCGCATTTTCCGCGATGGCGGCCAATCAGGTTGATGCCCATGAACAGGGAGCTGCTGCCGGCTCAATGGGGGCAGCACAAGGGCTTGGTGTCGTAGCAGGGCCTTTGATTGGAACTGTACTGTATGATGTGAATCCTGTCGCACCATACTTGTGTATGGGAGCCATGCTGTTATTGATGGCGGTATGGCCGCAACGAAAGGTATGAAGGCAGTACGGTCGATTAAAAAAAGCCCATTGAATCAATGGGCTTTTTCGTATTACTTATACGGTGCAACAATCAGAATTCGTTCTGCAGCTTCTTATAGCCAAGAACAAGTTCGTTGTTGGTACGTGCCACATCTTCCGAAAACTCCGATGCTTTGGGGGAAACCCGCGGAAACGAATCGAGGTCGGTTTTGGGACCAATACGTTCTGTGGACGGCACATAAAACTCGCTCGGGAAGTCACAGCCATCGACAACAGCGTTATAACGGACAACACAGCGGTCCCCGATTGTACAGTTAAACAGCACGCTGTTAAACCCGATAAATACCTCATTGCCGACAGTACACGGGCCATGCACAATCGCGCGGTGAGCAATGGATGTGCGTTCGCCAATGGTGACAGCCGCACCGGATTTTGAGTGGATAACAACACCATCCTGAATATTGGAATGGGCCCCGATAACAATGGGTTCCAGTTCGCCACTTGCATTGACTTCATCAGCGCGAATCACGGCATATGGGCCAATAAAGACATTGGCATGGACGATGATTTTGCCGCACAAAATAGCGGTTTTATCAACATAGGATGATTCGTGTACAACTGGAAAATCGCCTGAGGGATTACTGCGAAGCATAAGTACGGGACTCCTTGAAAAAACTGTGCCCGGATTGCACTGCGGGATGCAAAATCGTTTGTTGGGTTCTTTGTCACAGGCCAGAAGATGACTGTCGTCATCGTTCAGGCATAAGAACAAGCAATCTGGACCAGGTGGGATTTTACCAGCAGACGATGAAATAACTTTTTATAGACAACGAGATACGTCATTGAACATGGAAAAAGCGCAAAAATAGCGTGTATTTTTGCGCGCCTTTTACCTACGTTTATGTGTGATGTAGACATAATGCATACAAATAGACCAACATAATGCATACTATTTTTTATTTTCTTCAGCGGAAATATGATTGGGCTGCATGCGTACAGCATTATCCTGTTTATCTGCATCCAGATAGTTGTTTTCCAGTACATGCGTCAAGCTTCCCATCTTGTCGGATAGGTCTGTTAGTGCAGAGCTGAGCTCATCCATTAAGACTGACAGTGATTTGGTGGGTTCAGACATGTTCATTCCTTTAGCAAAATGCATCCAGGTGTCGGAAACGCACGTAATTGGGTGACCGATTGCGTGGTTTGATTCCATTTTATGCTTGAAGATGCTGCTCTGAGTAGTATTTCAAACCGCGCACACCAAATAAGATTGTTGTACGGAAAAATAGATGTC
>JAATFN010000246.1 GCA_015655165.1 Betaproteobacteria bacterium
AATACGCAATCAAAAGCCCGATATGGTGCACACTGACTTACTGGACGCATTACTGGACGGCTATACCGGCCAGTTACCTTTGCGAGCCCTTGAATGGGAAGCCCTAGCGGCATTGCTGCCACTGGTGCACACCGACTTTGCCTTGTCGGAACTGGCCTACTTTAATGGCATTACCCATTCTGCCAAGAATGCAAAGTTGGCCTACGACGGTTACTTTCTGGCGCATGGCGTATGGTTCCAGCAAGCTCAGGGGCAGCAGTTACTCGCCCATATCAAAAAACGCACTATACAGACTTAACTATCTCGGGTGTCACTTGCACTGTCATGTCGTCACTACCGATCCAGATTTGGCCGTCGTCAATCGTGCATTGCAATTGCATGGAGCGTTGCACGAGCTTTTCCAGTTCCTGTGTCACATGAGGGGGAATCTGGATGACCGACAGGTTTTTGGCACGTTCGACACGGCTACCGATTTGTTTCCACCAGATGTCGGCTGTTGTCCCATAACTATAGACAATGACGCGTGCAGCACGGCCACACGCTTTCAAAATACGTTTGTCGTCGGGCAAGCCGACCTCGATCCATAAATCGATGGCGCCCGTCAAATCCTTTTGCCAGACGTCGGGTTCTTCCACGTCGGACAGCCCCTTACCAAAAGCTAACGACTCGCTGGCATGCAATGCAAAGGCGACGATACGCATCATCATGCGTTCATCGGTTTCCGATGGATGCTTGGCAATGGTTAACTGATGATTCTGGTAATAATGCCGGTCCATATCGGAAATCTGCACATCGGCTTTGTAAATCGTGGATTTTAAGGCCATAAAAGAAACTGGGAATGTGAAAAGAGAGAATTTTCTCACAAATGGCCGGCAACAATGATTCAATGAGAAAATAACCCCATGGACACCACTATTATTCCGACATCCGACGAGATCATTGCCACCACGCAAAGCTGGCTAAGAGAAGCTGTCATTGGTTTGAACCTGTGCCCGTTCGCCAATGCCGTATATATAAAAAACCAGATCCGTTACGTCGTCTCACAAGCCCAGACAGCCGATGCCTTGGCAGAAGAACTGGCAAACGAACTGCAGTTGCTGCTGGCGTCTAGCCACAAAGACATCGATACAACCCTATTGATCCACCCTTACATTTTGCAAGACTTTCTCGATTACAACGACTTTTTGGGTATTGCCGACCAAGTGCTGATCGAACTCGATCTGGAAGGGATCGTCCAGATCGCCAGTTTTCATCCGGATTATCAATTTGCCGGTACGCAAAAAGATGACATCGAGAATTTTACCAACCGGGGGCCCTACCCGATGCTGCATCTATTGCGGGAATCCAGTATCGAACGTGCAGTAAAAATATTTCCTGACACAAATGTGATTTTTGAGAAAAATATTGCTACTATGCAACAGTTAGGACTTGAGGCGTGGCAGCAAATGGAGTTTCACGTATCCAGAAAACAACAGCGATTATTAAAAAAATGACACTGTTTTTAAATTCTGTTACAAGTATGTAAGTATTTCTTTGGAAATATTTCATGAGCTTTTAAACTGTTAGCGCCCAGTTACTTGTAAATGGGACTACACAACCAATCATTACCTGCTGTTGAACTGTTGCAATATTGGTCTCACCTGCGGTTGAATTAAGCCAGTCTCGTTTTGCAGTTTTACTAACAACTATCAATGCCCTACAGCAAGTACTTGTACTTGTCTGGACGGCGTTCTGCATAATGGAATCCTTAATCATGATGAACACACCTATTAGCTCTCACGATAATGCGGCACTAGAAAAGAATACGTACGACCCGAACCGTTTACTGGATGCATTAATTGAAAAACTACATCTAAAAAACGATGCGGCTTTGTCTCGCGCACTAGAAGTTGCTCCCCCAGTCATTAGCAAGATTCGTCACAGAAGATTGCCAGTTGGGGCGTCCCTGCTAATCCGTATGCATGAAGTTACACACCTGTCGATCCGTGAATTACGGGAATTGATGGGCGACCGCCGTGAAAAATTCAGAATCAGCGACAAGCAGTTCAAACCGAAATCTTCTTAAGCAGACTAAAAATAATTGGAGCGAAACGCTCCAATTATTTTTTATACCATATGCCTGCCAAAGCAATGATTATGCAGGAAAGACACCCGTTGAAAGATAACGGTCGCCGCGGTCACAGACAATAAAGGCAATGGTTGCATTCTCGACTTCACGTGCAATACGTAAAGCGACTTCGCATGCCCCTGCAGAAGAAATACCGCAAAACACCCCTTCGGTTACCGCCAGCTTGCGTGCCAGGTTTTCAGCGACAGCCTGACTGACCGGCTCCAGGCGGTCTACAAACGTCTTGTCGTAAATCTTCGGCAAATAGGCTTCCGGCCATTTACGAATACCTGGAATTGATGACCCTTCTTCCGGTTGCGCACCGATAATCTGGATGTTGGCATTCTTCTCTTTCAGAAAACGCGAAGTACCGATAATGGTACCGGTTGTCCCCATCGCACTGACAAAGTGCGTAATCTGGCCATTGGTATCGGCCCAGAGTTCTGGCCCGGTTGACTCATAGTGTGCTTTTGGATTGTCCTCATTGGCAAATTGATCAAGAATCAAGCCATGGCCGTCTTTTTGCATTTGCTCTGCCAAATCACGGGCGTATTCCATTCCCCCGGCCTTCGGTGTCAACACAATCTTGGCACCATACGCTGCCATGCTTTGGCGGCGCTCTTCACTCAAATTCTCCGGCATCAACAAAATCATCTTGTAGCCACGGATCGTGGCTGCCATTGCCAATGCAATACCGGTGTTGCCACTTGTCGCCTCGATCAGGGTGTCACCAGGCTTAATCTGGCCTCGTGCTTCGGCACCTTTAATCATCGCCAGCGCAGCGCGGTCTTTCACAGAACCGGCCGGATTATTCCCCTCGAGCTTCGCTAAAATAATGTTGTTACGTGCAGCAATTTCCGGACCACCAATACGCGTTAACTGGATTAACGGCGTTTTGCCGATCGTATCTTCAATAGTCAAATAGGACATGATTACAAACTTTCTTTTGGAAACCCCATTGTATATGAGTCCATGGTATACGTCCTCCAGGCCAACCAACAAGATTCTTATATAAATATAGCCAATCCAACTAAACGGCACATTGTTTATATGGTTATTGGGTCGGCTTTTTCCAGATCCCCTTGCAATGGGCCTTTTCCGCTAAATCTGTCCAAGGTCAGGTAGATCACCGGCGTAATAAACAAGGTAATGACTTGCGACACCAATAAACCGCCGACAATAGCGACCCCCAAAGGCTGACGCAATTCAGCACCCGCACCCAGCCCGAACGCAATCGGGATCGCCCCCATGGCAGCCGCCAGCGTTGTCATCATGATGGGCCGAAACCGTAAAATGCATGCTGTACGAATCGCCGCTGCCGCTGCCATCCCTTCTTCACGCTGCGCTGCCAGCGCAAAATCGATCATCATGATGGCATTCTTTTTGACAATACCGATTAACATCAAAATACCGATCGTCGCAATCAATGTCAGTTCAAACCCGAAGAGATACAGTGACAACAATGCCCCAATCGCAGCAGAAGGTAAACCTGCCAGAATCGTAATCGGGTGAATATAACTTTCGTACAACACACCTAAAAGTACATAAATGACTGCAATGGCCAATCCCAACAAGACCAGCTGGGTGGTTTGCGATGATTGGAAAACAGCTGCATCCCCTGCATAGGAGGTAATGACAGAAGCCGGTAAACCCAGACTTTTTTCAATATCGCTAATACGTTCGCTGGCCTCACCCAATGGGACATCCGGTGCCAGATTAAACGAAATGGTGATCGCGTCGAGTTGGCCTTGATGCTGTACAGAAACCGCAGTCGCCTCGCGCTTGACTTGAGCAATACTCAATAACGGTACAAGATTGCCGTTTTTACTACGAATATAGATCTTGTTTAATGCCGACTCGTCTTGCTGCCCGGCATCGGCTTCCTGCAAAATCACCTTATAGCTATTGTTACTGGTATAAATAGTCGAGACTTCAGGCTCACCGAACGCGTTATACAAGGCCTCACGAATATCCCCGATTTGTACTCCCGCATCATTGGCACGATCACGATCAATATCGACTGATGCCTGCAATCCGCTCATTTGTGAATCGCTGGT
>JAATFN010000225.1 GCA_015655165.1 Betaproteobacteria bacterium
TAATGCAGGATCAGGTTGATGCATTGGCTGAAGTTGGTGTACGCGCAGCTTTTTTGAATTCTACACAAACGTTTGATGAAGCATTGAATATCGAACGTACATTGCGACGTGGCGAGTTGGATGTCCTTTATGTCGCTCCTGAACGTTTAATGACGCAGCGTTGCCTTGATTTGTTACAGTCAATAGATATTGCCTTGTTTGCAATTGACGAAGCCCACTGCGTGTCACAATGGGGACATGATTTCCGTCCCGAATATATCAAATTATCGATATTGCATGAACGTTTTCCGACTGTGCCGCGTATCGCATTGACAGCAACAGCGGACCAGCAAACACGAGAAGAGATTATTCACCGGCTGCAACTGGAACAAGCACGTCAGTTTATCTCTTCGTTCGATCGTCCTAATATCCGCTACCAGATTGTAGAAAAAGCAAACGGGCGTAAACAATTACTGGACTTTATCGAAGGTGAGCATAGTGGAGATGCCGGGATTGTATATTGTTTGTCACGTAAAAAAGTCGAGGAAACAGCTGAATTTCTAAACCAGCAAGGTATTGTTGCGCTGCCTTATCACGCAGGTATGCCTTATGAAAAACGGACAGCAAATCAGGCGCGATTTTTACGCGAAGATGGCATTGTAATGGTTGCGACCATTGCATTCGGTATGGGTATCGATAAACCGGATGTACGGTTTGTGGCGCATCTGGATTTGCCGAAAAGCCTTGAAGGCTACTATCAGGAAACCGGGAGGGCAGGCCGCGATGGATTGCCTGCTAACGCGTGGATGGCTTATGGTTTGCAAGATGTGGTACAACAGCGTCGCATGATTGAAGAGTCCGATGCTGACGAGACATTCAAGCGTGTGCAAAGTGCCAAACTCGATGCAATGCTTGGATTATGCGAGACATTGCACTGCCGTCGTGTACGTATCCTGTCGTATTTCGGTGAAGAAGGTCAGCCCTGTGGCAATTGTGATATTTGCATGTCACCTCCCATTTCATTTGATGGCACCATTGAAGTACAAAAACTCTTGTCAACGGTATATCGTACAGAACAACGCTTTGGTGCGATGCATGTTCTGGATGTGTTACGTGGGATTGATTCAGATAAAATCAAGCAATGGCAGCATGATCAGTTGTCGACGTTTGGTATTGGTCGCGACCGTAGCGAAGCAGAGTGGCGTGCCATTTTACGTCAGTCCATTGCGTTGGGGCTACTGACTGTCGACTACGAAGCTTATAATGCATTAAAGCTTGCAGAGCCGGCACGACTGGTATTACGTGGCGAGCAGAAGATTTTATTACGCCAGTATCAAAAACCGGTCAAAACAAAACGTGTGTCCAGTAAAGCCGACTATCAGGAATTGGCATTGTCAGATAGCGAGCAAATAATTTTCGATAAATTGCGTTGGTGGCGTGTTGAAACGGCACGTAAAAATAATGTGCCGGCGTATGTGATTTTCCATGATGTGACGATGCGGGAAATCGCGAAGGCCAGACCGACAACGTTAGATGAACTGCGCGTAGTGAATGGCGTGGGTGAAAGAAAACTCCAGACCTATGGCGAAGAAATCGTCGTATTGATTATGGCACTTTCAGAAAATGCATCACTGGTGTGATTGGGTTATTTCTTTGTAAAGACAAGATCCCATACGCCGTGACCTAAGCGTAATCCACGGTTCTCGAATTTTGTGACAGGGCGATAGTTAGGACGTGGTGCATAATCTTCTGCTGTATTTATCAATGCCGGTTCGGCATTTAATACTTCCAGCATTTGTTGGGCATATTCCTGCCAGTCCGTTGCACAATGGATGTAGGCACCAGGCGCTAAACGTGAGACCAGTAACTTGACAAACGGACTCTGAATCAAACGGCGTTTGTTGTGGCGGGCTTTATGCCACGGGTCCGGGAAAAAAACATGGACGCCTGCCAATGAATTTGGTGCAATCATGTGCGTGAAGACTTCAACCGCATCATGTTGCATCAGGCGCAGGTTATCGAGTTTTTGTTCATCAATCAGCTTTAACAGATTACCCACTCCCGGTGTATGCACTTCGATACCGATAAAATGTTTATCCGGCATCGTCGCGGCAATCTGTGCAGTAGTGTCACCCATTCCAAAGCCGATTTCGACAATCGTTGGTGCTGCTTTGCTAAATGGTTGCGTCAGATCGAGTTGTTCTTTGGTGTATGGAATGATAAATTGTGTACCGAACTCTTCAATCGCACGTGCTTGTGCGTTAGACAGACGGCCCGCACGGGTGACAAAGCTGCGGATACGCCGCTCGGTCGGATCATAAAATAGGGGTTTACCTGCTTGGTTTTCTGACATGCTGGGATACACAGTGCATAAATGAATAGGGATATGCCGCGGCTTGCCGCACGCGGATATCTGGTTTTGCAGCGAAATCCACAAAACACGCTTGGTGTGTATTATAAGGATTTCACCCACGTCACGCTATATGTGTTCCCGGTTTGTGCCATCCACTTAGATGGCTGTCCCAAGTAGCTTGCCGATACCTGAAGTGATTATCATGGCCAGTGCACTCCAGAATGTCACACGGACAACTGCCGGTAGAATTTTTGCGCCACCTGCTCTTGCGGCTAATCCCCCCAACAATGCCAAACCGAGTAAGGCCGTGACAATGACAGCGACAATGAGGTTGGCATGCGCAAAGAGTACGGCTGTAAGAAGCGGTATTGCAGCACCTAACGAGAAACTTGTGGCCGACGAGAAAGCTGCCTGAACCGGTTTGGCTGCAGATAACTCATTAATACCCAGTTCATCGCGTGCATGCGCATCCAATGCATTGTTTTCCATCAGTTTTTCAGCGACTTCACGGGCAAATTTATGCTCAAGGCCACGACGTACATAAATGCCGGTTAATTCGCGTATCTCGCCTTCATAGTTTTCTTTCAGTTCGACTTTTTCTTCTGCTAAAGCCGCGTCTTCCGTGTCTGACTGCGAGTGGACTGAAATGTATTCACCGGTTGCCATCGACATGGCACCTGCAACCAGACCTGCAACCCCGGTAATTAGGATGCTTTGTGTGGAAACTTGTGCAGATGCAACGCCTAATATTAAACTGGCAGTCGAGACGATGCCGTCATTTGCGCCTAAAACAGCTGCACGCAGCCAGCCGATTGTTTCTATTTTATGGCGTTCATGATGTCGGTTTGTCATAGTAGAAGTCGATGTATACGTGAAATGCCGCCCATTGTACTGCCAGAGCGCAATGAAGGTGCCTTGACGTTGTGTAAATCATACTGGTGTAAAAAGAGGGCATAGGTTGTTCCCTGCCTGTTTTGCTGTTATGGTAGGAAATATGGCACCCCAAGAGGGTGTCTTTGTGCCAGATCAGGTTGCTGTTGCATTTGGTAGGTTATGATCTTGTCAGGAGTCCATCAGCTGTTGTCGGCTTCATGGACTGTTTTACGGAAATACAGAATATCGAGTCGTCGTATGGAATCGCAAATTATAGAAATTGATGTGAATGTGTGGAAGCTGCCACAAACTAATCCTGACTGGATCATGGGACTAGAACAAGGCAAAGTATTGTACTTTCCTCATTTGCCATTCGAGTTGTTGCCAAAAGAAGCGCGTCTATTGAATCCAGATGTACGTGACCCCAAGGCACGTAATATCAGTCTGGATGCCAATGGGGAGTTAAAAGGTGCAATTGGCGACGAGATGCTCAAGCAAGATCTCGCCAATATGATTGGTCGCTTCCGCCAGCAGGCACAATCCTTGATCTATTCGCTGGTGCCAAAATATCAGGGTGCATTACGTCTAGCCCCCACTAGCTA
>JAATFN010000451.1 GCA_015655165.1 Betaproteobacteria bacterium
CCGCTTTTACCGCGTAGGTGGGTACCTATCGCAACATTTTCCAATACGCTCATTGTCGACAATAAACGTACATGCTGGAAACTGCGGCTCATACCAAGTCTGGCAATGTTGCGCGAGCCTTTTCCGGTAACATCGTATCCCCGGAACAATACCGAACCGGAAGTTGGTGTATGCACCCCTGAAATCTGATTGAACAATGTCGATTTACCTGCACCATTCGGACCGATTAAACCCAATACTTCACCAGTCATCACCTTCAGATTCATCTGATTATTGGCTATCAATCCACCAAATTTACGTGTGACATCGCGTACATCCAATATCACTTCATTTGGTTTCGGTAGCTGTCTGCGCTCTAGCGGTATGGCTTGCATATTTAAGACACGCGTCTTCCCTGTAAACGGGAATAGCTTTGCAACCCAAGGCCACAGTCCATCACGTGTGCGCTGCAGCATGACAATCAATAACAATCCGAAGACGATACTCTCGAAGTTGCCTGACTTGCCAAGAATGACCGGTAAAACTCCTTGCAGCCATTCTCTTAATACCACAACAATACCAGCGCCAAGAATAGCTCCCCATACATGCGCGGCACCACCTAATACCGCCATAAACAGATAATCAATCCCCATATTGAGACTAAATGGCGACGGATTCAAAAAGCGTTGCGTATGAACGTATAACCAACCGGACAAACTTGCCAACAAAGCTGCAATGACAAATACGACCATGCGTGATCTTGCCGTATTAATGCCCATGGCTTCTGCCATCACATTGCCACCCTTTAAAGCACGGATGGCACGCCCTTCACGCGAATCCAACAAATTAATCAATGCATATGCACAGACAATAACCATCACCCATATCAATCCATACATCAGACGGTCATTATTTAATACAAGGCCAAAAAGGGTAATTGATGGAATATCGGCGATACCTGTGTGGCCACCCATACTACTAAATGTACCAAACAGATAATAAATACTGATTCCCCAGGCAATTGTTGCCAAAGGCAAGTAATGCCCGGAAAGCTTGAATGTTAATTTACCGATGATATAAGCGAATAATGCAGTAACAATCAATCCTGCCATCAGTCCGAACCAGGGTGATTTAATCAAGGCATAATCGGTACCAAGTCCGACAACACCTGTTGTAAGTGCTGCCGATGTATAAGCACCAATACCAACAAATGCAGCTTGCCCGAAACTCGTTAATCCAGCTATACCGGTAAGAAGAACAAGCCCAAGTACGACTAAAGAAGCCAGCCCTATATTATCGAGCAGTGTGATATAAAAAGAATTGAATACCAGTGGCGCAATCACTAACAGCGCTATAAAAATAATGACACGAACTTTGGCGGAGATGAGACGTTTCATTCTTCCTCCTCCGCATGATGACTAGACAATGAACGTCTCCATAGCAATACGGGAATAATCAGGGAAAAAACAATAATCTCTTTATAAGCACTTGCCCAGAATGTAGAAAATGCTTCGACTAGTCCGATAAATAATGCACCAGCTGCAGCGACTGGATAACTTGCCAGGCCACCAATAATTGCCCCGACAAAACCCTTTAAACTGATGATAAAACCAGAATCATAATAAATAGTGGTAATGGGTGCGATCATAATGCCGGACAACACACCAATTAATGTCGCCAGAGAAAATACAGCTTTGCCGGCAAACACTGGAGATATACCCATTAACTGCGCCCCCATACGATTTACAGCAGCAGCACGCAAGGCTTTACCGTAAAAGGTCCGTCCAAATACAAAAAACAACGCAATAATTAACAGGAAAGACAGCGCGATTACCCAAATGGCCTGACTATTGATACGAAATGGGCCGATCTGGATATTGTCATTGCTAAATGGCTCTGTCCTTGACCCATCTGGTCCAAAAACCAACAATCCGATTCCAACCAATGCAACATGTAATGAAATAGAAACGATGAGCAAGACAAGTGGAGATGCTGTGGCAATCGGCTGAAATACCAATCGATATAGCAAAGGACCTGCTGGAACCAGAAGAGCTAGTGTTAACAGTATCTGTAACAACATAGGCAAGTCTTTAACCGGCAAGGTAAACACGAGCGCTACCATCAGTGCGGCATAACCCAACTTGATGAATAACCACAGTGATGTTTGACGACGATTTTGCTTACGCCAGATATCAAATATATCCATACAGGCTACTGCTAGGCAAAGACCAACTAATATCCATACAACCAATAACTGTTTACCATTTTGCATCAAGCCCATTGTCAACGCCCCGAAAGCGACAAACTCGCCCAAAGGTATCAACAATATTCTTGTGACAGTAAAAACAAGCACAATGGACAAGGCCAATAGTGCATAGATTGCACCATTCGTAATACCGTCTTGTCCAAGTAGTGCCACAATTTGCAAATTCATCAATCTTCCCCGTTGTCTTGCAAGACAGTCTGCCAAAGGCAGACTTTGTCTATTTTATGACTGTCCACTTCCCGTTTTTGACCTGGATCAATGCGACATCTGCCGAACTAAATCCACTATGATCTTCAGGAGTCATATTAATAATGCCTTGCGTACCAACAACATTCTTGCTGTTTTCCAAAGCATCACGTAATGCTGCACGGAATTCCTTCGTACCTGGCTTACCTTTTTTACTTGCAGTGGGAATGGCATTCACAAGTAATAACGATGCATCATAGACACCAGGACCAAAGAGTGTCGGATGCTGGTTATACATTTTTTTGTATCTGGCAATGTAATCTAATGCGACTGCCTTTGAAGGACTATCTGGGACATCATCGGCCACCAGAATTAAACTGGCTGCCAAAATGGTACCTTCAACTTTTTGTTTTCCCATATCCAAGAAAACTTGCAATGCAGCGCCATGCGTTTGATAAATCTGACCTTTATATCCCTGATCCACTAATGTTATTTCCGGCAATACGCTAGCAACACCAGGTGCTGCAATTAATACTGCATCCGGACTTTCCGAAATAACGCCCAGAGTCTGAGCAGTTACAGAAGTGTCGGTGCGTTGATAACGTTGATTAGAAACAATTTTGATATTGTTTTTTGCTGCCAGTTCACCAAACACCTTACTCCAGTTTTCGCCATAGGGATCATTAATACCAATGAAGCCAACTGTCTTGACATGGTTTTTAACCATATTGTTAACCAAGGCAATCGCAATCTGACCGTCATTGTGATGTGTTTTAAAAACCCATTTCTTTTGCTCAGTCATCGGCAATATCACTGCTGTTGTGCCAACAGGCGCCAACATTGGCACACCTGCTTCAGCAACAAAAGGAATCACGCCCATTGCATTAGGAGAACCGCTAGGCCCAATGATGGCATCAACCTTGTCTTCATTGATTAAGCGCTTGATCTCAGTGACAGATTTGTTTGGATCGCTGGCATCATCCAAAGAAATATACTCAATCGACAAGTCGCCAGCTTTTTTAGGAAGCAATGCGACTGTATTTTTCTGGTGAATACCCACCGAAGCAACAGGGCCTGTCGAGGAAGTTACCACACCAATTTTTACCTGCGCATAGGCAGAAGAAACTGCTACTAATGTCATCGAAGTAGCAATAATACGTTTAAGCAACATTTTCAATTCTCCAAAAGTGAATGAACAACATGGGAAATTCTCAATACTACCTGTGACAAAATCTATGATAAAAAATGCTTAACGCATGTATAGACCACCGTTAATATCAATACATGCCCCTGTTGCAAAACCTGCTTCCGGCGAAGTCCACAATAAAACCGCATCTGCGATAAAGTCGGGATCCCCCAATGTATGAACCGGAATATTTTGCAACATGACTGCCATTTTTTCCTTTGGGACAATCTGGTGAACAATCGGTAAATCAAGCGGCCCCGGAGAAATCGAATTAACCGTCACACCGGTCCCGGCCAAGTCACGCGCAAAAACCTTGGTCAGTGTTGCTACCCCACCTTTTGACGCTGCATAGTGTGCTCCTGTTGCAGCACCACCATTTTGCCCTGCAAGCGATGCAATATTGACGATACGACCATAACCACGTTCTGAGAAATATTTCCCAAATACCTGACACGCAAGAAACGTGCCTTTTAGATTAATCGCCACAACATCATCAAATTCCTCAGGTGTAATCTCCATCAGTGCTGCCACACGTGATTGACCTGCATTGTTGACCAGGACACTCGCGCCTCCCCAGCGCACATCCAGTGCGTCGCATGCAGCGATAAAATCTTGTTTACGGCGCACATCAAGCGACAATGCCATTGCTGTTTTTCCACTTGCATCGATACTTGTGGCAACAGATGTCGCCTGTTCCAAATCAATATCGGCAACACATACCCAATAGCCATTTGCATGTAATTTACGCGCAATTTTCTCACCAAGACCACGCGCTGCCCCTGTCACCAATGCCACTTTCTTGTTCATCTTCTTTCCTGTAATCCGTTGTTCATACACTCAAAAAACAGAGACTTTATTTAAAGAATAAATGGACGTCCGATTCGTGCTTCGATACGACCATATTTCCATAAGAACTCATCATCACTGACTTTGATCGTACGGAACAAATTGCAACCGGCAACAGAAGTTTCATAGTCGGGCACATCAGCCAGAATATAACTAGTCCATGGCCATGCATAGGAAGTTCCGACCATGACACGGTCATCATCCATCGTGCCCAGAATTTTTACACCAGGCAGATTCTTCAATTCATTAATCATCGCCACATAGGCTTCCCATACGGCTTTAAGACGATTTGGCGGCAAATCAAAGAAGTTTTGTGTAACACCAATACAAAACATGACACGCAAGGGTTCTTTTTGAGTAGTTTGAGTCATTTGTTTTTCCTAACAGTAAATCACATTACAAAAATCCCGGGATGGGAGGGACACCAAGTGTGACTGCGCCTGCGCCGTCATAAATACCTTCCCCAAGGAAAGCATGTTGTTTGACGACAGCAGCATCTCTTAGATAACGCTGCAAGGGGTGGCGAGAATAAATGGCGGTTGTACCGGCCAAACCGAACATGTTTTGCACAACCTGACTGCCGATACGGGCGACTTCGACTGCTGTAAGACGCAATATGGCAACCTGCTCTGGTGTCACGGCATTACCGGCAAGAATGGACTGCCACACCGAATCAGTCGTGTCATACAGGAACGCTTGCGCAGAACGCAGCATGGCTTCGCTTTTAGCAACTTCAATACGTACATAGGAGCGATCGGCCAATTTTGGTGCGCCGGTAATCGCAACCCTACCACCTGCCATCGTGATGATTTCATCAAGCGCTGCACGTGCAATACCGAGATTGACCACGCCCAGGACTTGCGCCGCATAGGCAATGCTCGGGTAGCGATATAACGGCTCATCAATCATCGGCTCGCCACCGCGAATGAATGTCCATTCATCTTCTACATACTGTTGTATAACGCGTAAATCATGGCTACCAGTGCCTGTTAGGCCCATGACATCCCAATTGTCGATAATGTCGACTTTATCCGGTGTAAATACGGCGGTACGGGGTTTTGAGCCAACCTGCCCTGGCACTGCAGCACCAATACCTACACCAAGTAAATCGGCACCTTTACATCCACTGGCAAATTTCCATGTCCCGTTGACCATCCATCCACCAGGAGTTTGTGTGGCGGGCTGAATCGGAAAGAGTCCACCGGCAAAGACCAGATCCGGTGACGTTGCATACATTTTTGCTTGCGTGGCTTTTGGCAGTGCAGCCAGATAAACCGATGCAGAACCAAAACTGGCTACCCAGCCTACAGAGCCATCGGCCTCGGAAATTCTTTCTATCAGCTTCAGAAACTCCGAAGGGGAAATACCTGATCCACCAAAGCATTTTGGTGTGCCTGCACGAAACACGCCGACTTTCTTCAATTTGGCCATAAAGTCCCGCGGCACATATTTCAACTGTGCGAACTCATCACGATGTGCGCGGATCTCTTGTTGTAGAAGGCCAATAGGATCTTGCTCTACTGCCGCTGAAGCTGCAACTTCAGATGTGATAATTGCTGACATGAGACACTCCATAAATTAAAGCTTGCGGCAAAACGTAGTGTTCGTCGCGATGGCATTCAGTGTATGGATATGAACTTCCCGGTTAAATCAGGAGGAATCTTTGTTTTTTAAGTAGAATCAACGATATAGATAAAGAAAATACCTAGATGGAAAAGACATACATATGTCTATAATCAGGTGATCTCTTGATAGGTGCAAAGCAGACAATGACCAACATGAACAATCATGCCACAGCGTTGCAAGAAGAAGTCCGTCCTGCACAATTCGTGCTTGACGACTTCAAGCGCATGATGGAATCGCTGACGATGTGTATCATTTTGCATGACGCCAATACCAAATCGATTCTATGGGCGAACCAGTCTGCCTGTGATGTACTGTGATTCAATCTCGAAGAATTACTACCGTTAAAAGCGCCCGACATGAGCAGGCGTACGCACGAGTATCGCCGTGAAATCGGACGCCAGTGGTTGCATGGCGCTGTATTACGCGGTACCAATGTCATCGAATGGTGTTATCGTACAAAAACTGGGGAAGAAATCTTGTCAGAAGCAACAGCCACATTGGTGCATTTGACATATCAAGATGTCATTATGGTGCAATTCCGCAATATTGCGAATGAAGAGCGTACCAAACGCAAGATGAAGCAACTCGAAGTACGCCTTAAAGAATTCATGCAGGATTCCAATGAAGGCGTTGCGGTATTAGCTCAGGATGGAAGTATCACGTACATCAGCCAATCTGGCAAAAAATTGCTGGGTGTTCGTCCAGGTCAAACCACCCCAAAGAAATTGACGGATATATGTGAACCCGCTTCCCGTCACGAATTGCTCGAACTACTGGCACTCCCCCTGCCTGATGCCATTTCGTTTCCGATCCGTTACATCATCGTACTACCCAACGGACAACGTCGATGGCATCAGGCATCCTGCCGGCATATCGAAATCGAAGATGACTTAAAAGGCCATCTGCTGCATTTCCGTGATATTACAGATCAAGTTGAAGCTGAAGATACAAAACGTCGTAATCAGGCTGCACTTGAATATCTGGCCCGTCATAATGCAATGGGTGAAATGGCAACAGCCATCGCTCACGAACTGATCCAGCCTTTAGCTGCAATCCGTAATTTTCTAGAAGGGGCATTACTACGATTAAATAAACCGGAAATACAAAGAGAAAGTATTACGTGGGGTATAGAGAACGCTGGAAGACAGGTCGACCATGCTGCCACTATTATAAAAAGTGTACGGGAATATGTCGTCAAACTGGAACAATCCGAAACCCTGGTTGATATGAATGACACCTTGAGTGATGTACGCTATTTTATCGAATTAAAAGCAGCAGAAAGCGCTACACATGTCGACTTCCTTCCATCGGAATGCGCACTACCTGTTAGCTGCGAAAAAGTGCTGATCGGCCAGGTCATTTTAAATTTGGCATTTAATGCTATTGAAGAAATGCACCAGTTCCCGGTTGAACAAAGACGCATTCAGATCCGTACAGAACGCGTAAATGACCATGCTGTATTGCATGTGCGAGATTATGGTCACGGTCTTGACGCAGGTCATCGGGAAAAGCTGTTTGACGGTTTCTTCTCATCAAAAGTCAGCGGCAATGGCATCGGGCTGGCACTTTGCAAGAATATCATTACCCGTCATCGTGGTGATATCTGGGCACAACCGGCAGAAGAAAGCGGTACTGTATTTTGTTTTTCTCTTCCGCTGGCTATCCGTTAACGATTCAGAGATATTTATATATCAGAATCGTTACAGGTGCATACGCTTGACTTTATGGAACAAGCGATTAAAGTAAATCAGACTATCTTTTTCTTCGCTGACATCAATTTCGTCGAGTTCAACAAATAACACAGAATGCGAGCCCACTGTCTTGCACTCTTTAATCCGCCCTTGCAGCTTGACCAATGCCTCTTTTAGTGCTGGCTGATTAAATGCATTTTTATCCCAGACATTCCAGGAAAAACGTTCTTCCATCGGGACCTTTGTTGCACCGGAAAAATGCAGCGCCATCTGTTCTTGTTCATCAGTTAACACATTCACGCATAAGTGCCCATTTTCCTTGAACACATCATGCATCGCACTATTTCGGTTAATGCAGACCAATATTGTGGGTGGAGAATCTGTCACCGAACAGACTGCACTTGCAGTAATACCGCAACGACCGGCAATACCGTCCGTGGTAATAATGCTGACAGCCGCAGGCAAGTGTGCCATTGCATGACGAAATCGGATTTGTTCCGGACTTAAACTTGTTGTGCCTGTAGCACTCATATTGTTCTCCTGGTCACACGATACCCGTCAATGATAAAAACGGGTGCAACAAGCACTGAAATCGCGCATGCTGCAAAATATACATACCAGAGTAAAACAGCTGAAAATGATACACAATCAGTCCAAATGCCTGATTTATACGGAGATGCGCCTAGCTTTTTACGGGTTTTTACCTATATCAATAACAATACTTTTCTGGCGCGAATCTTGCTACATACTACAAGCAATACTTCGTAATACATGTGTTAGGCAATCTATCCACCCGAAGAATGTTTTGTTGGGATGACAATCATGAGTACCAATACACCTGTTGTTTATATTGTTGATGATGATGAGGCAGTACGCACTTCACTGGCATGGCTTTTAAATTCGGTCAACATTCAGACCGAATGCTTTGACGGGCCACAAGCGTTCCTGAAAAGCTACGATGCGACCAAACCCAGTTGCCTTATTCTGGATGTACGTATGCCTGAAGTCAGTGGTTTCCAGTTACAGGAAACATTAAACGAGCTTGGTGCGGCCATTCCAATTATTTTTGTATCAGGTCATGGCGATATACCGATGTCGGTTCGGGCACTGCAAAACGGCGCCATCGATTTCTTTGAAAAACCCTATCATTCCCAGATGATACTAGAGCGTATACAACGTACGTTAAAAAGTGTCATTGATAATCAGCAAGCACGACTTCGTCGCCAGCAATTGCATACCCGGCTCAAGTTTTTGACCGCACGGGAACGCGAAATCATGGAGAAAGTGATTCTTGGTGCATCTAGCAAAGTCATTGCCAGAGAATTGAATATTAGTACAAAAACTGTCGATGTACATCGTGCCAGCATTAAAGAAAAGCTAGGCTGTCAAAGTACTGCATCATTAGTACGTGATGTCTTACTGGATGCTGGTCCGCATTTTTTAAGAGCTGCTTAAGCCCCATCCCAACAGCACACACATCTCTCGTTGAAATTGCAACCGGTTAAAGCCGTCGTTAGCCGCCACATCTTGTTTTTATCACAAACATAGCATCCACTTCTCGTTGCGATGCGATGCTCTTGTCACATAGACCAATTGATTCAATTATTAAAACACATGTGTTAGTTGTAGTAATGCGCCCATCCGCATAGACTAGAACGCTTTAATTGAAGCACATCAGCGTTACCATCATCCTCAGCTGGCGCTACAGATATGGCTGTATATCGTTTTAAATATAAGTTCCCATATCTTCATATCTTTTACTAATAAGCAAAGCAATAAAGAGTCGTTCCCATCTTGCGGGTTGATTTTTATACTTGGATCACATTGAGATACGTCACCAACAATATGGCTAGCGGGCAGATTGCCCGGCATATTTCTCTTAATTGATCAGAAAAAAGGATACATCGATGAAATTCCGGACTTCGCTCTTCGTTTCATTGGCACTACTGTCTGGTGTTGTACATGCAGATAAGCTAGATGACATTAAAAAGGCAGGTGTAATTCGTGTCGCAGCATTTGATGGCAACCCGCCATTTGGCTTTGTCGATACGCATAAAAAAATCGTTGGTCTTGATATCGACTATGCCAATGCATTAGGTAAAAAGCTAGGTGTAAAAGTCGACATTGTGCCAACCAATCCGGCAAACCGTATCCCGTTGTTATCGTCCAATAAAGTTGATCTGGTCTTTGCAAATTTCACGATTACCGACGAACGTGCCAAAGTTGTCGATTTCAGTATTCCCTATTTTGCTTCAGGTCAACAATTCCTTGCTAAAAAAGGTGTACTGAAAAATGCCGATAGTGTTAAGCCTTTGCGTATTGGCACAGACAAAGGAACCACAATGGAAACAACACTGCGTGAAAAATACCCTGACACCAAAGTTGTTTTATATGACGATACACCATTAGGCATTGCAGCGTTACGTAACGGCAATATTCAAGCCTTTACCCAGGATGGCTCAAAACTTGTCGCGATACTGTCGACCTTACCAGACAAAGACAAATACGAAATTCCTGCATTTGCCATTTCAGATGAATACCAAGGTATTGGTGTACCAAAAGGTGAAACACGTCTGGTATCTTACCTGAATGACTGGTTAGTCGAACTGGAAAAAAACGGTTCTGCACAAAAAATCTATGACAAGTGGTATGGTCCAAAAAGTAACTCACCCTTACCGCGTTTATTCAAAATCGGTGATAAATAACCTACTCTACCAAAGCCAACTTTGATGGCATGCTGAAGGGAAACCACATGGTTTCCCTTCATGCGTTCCCGGCCTATGTCGATCCGATTGCATAGACCTGTCAATATTCATCAGTGCATTATGATTAAAGCTGGATTGCCATGTTTTCACCTGAACTGTCTGATCAACTGCTCGCCCCAAAATATATCGTCTGGATGTTGCATGGCCTGGTTACGACGCTTGCATTGACCGTTTGTGCGGCTATTGCAGCCACACTTCTAGGTTTTATACTGGCAGCCATGCGTTCCTCAACACATCGCATTATCCGGTTTCCTGCTGCTGCATATACATCCATGTTTCGCAATACGCCCTTGCTGGTGCAATTGTTGTTCTGGTATTTTGGGGTACCGAGCAGCTTTCCTGATGGGTGGATGGAATGGTTAAACAGTGTGCACAACATCACGTTATTTGGTGTACTTACACTGACTTGGCCATCATATGAATTTCTCTGTGCCCTGGTTGGCCTGACCCTATATTCGAGTGCATTTATTAGTGAAGAAATCCGTTCAGGCATACGCGGCGTTGCGACCGGGCAAAATCTGGCAGGTGCGGCGCTTGGTCTAACACGTCTACAGATCTTGCGGTATATTATTTTGCCACAAGCACTGCATATCGCATTTTTGCCGTTGCTTGGCCAATATATGAATTTACTTAAAAATACATCTCTGACCATGGCCATTGGTCTAGCTGAATTGTCTTACACATCAAGACAGGTTGAAGCAGAAACATTCCGTACATTTCAAGCATTCGGTATTGCAACCATCCTGTATATCGGCGTGATTGCTGCAATAGAAGCATTTGGTTACTGGCGTTCACAACGCCAGCGACAGGTCTAGGAGCACAAGTGTGAATCTGACTGTGCTACTGGACAACTTGCCTTATTTACTCTGGGGAGCCTATCCGGACGGACCCATAGGTGGCGCTACATTGACGCTATTGCTCAGTGTAGGTTCTGCCATCATTTCCGGTGTATTAGGTGTCGTACTCGGTATCGCACTCGCCATATCAAGGGGAACACTGCGTCAGTTGCTCACCATTGTGATTGGGTTTTTCAGGGCAATTCCAGTCTTAATGCTCATCTTCTGGACCTATTTTTTATTGCCGATTGCCTTTGGTATCGACATCCCCGGGGTTATCTCTGTCATGTGCGCCTTATCTTTCATTGGTGCAGCTTATCTGGCACACTCCGTTGCAGCCGGCATTCAGGGAATTGGTAACGGCCAGTGGCATGCCGGCCTGTCTCTAGGGTTACCGCGCATGGCCGTTTTACGCTACATCATCTTGCCTCAAGCTGTGCACATGATGATGCCATCGTTTGTCAATCAATGGATTTCATTAATCAAAGATAGCTCGCTGGCCTATATCGTCGGGGTCAACGAGCTTTCGTTTGTTGCCGCACAAGTCAATAGCCGGCTCATGGTCTATCCAATGGAAATCTTTTTATTCGTCGGTCTGATATATTTTCTGCTTTGCAGCAGTTTAGAAGCACTTGCTGGATATTTCACGCACAATCGCGAGAAATATCCCTCATATCAATAAAATGTATCACCTTGCTTTCGGTTAATTTTTACGTACAATAGTATGTCTTGGTATAAAAAAAGAAAACATCATAAATGTTGTAAATTTGACAACAAATTAGGTTTCAAAAAATGTAGCATGATAGTTTCCCCTTCCCGCTGTCATGTCGCCTATGCCGAGGCAATCGTTAAGGATTAACCTAGGCTGCGTATCGATACATGTTCTATGAGAATACAGTCAATGATACCCGTGCACGGGCTATTCGCTTCAGTACACGCGTCTATCGTCTGCGTATACTGGGTACGGCATTATGTATTCTGCCGATTATCTCTGTCCTATCAGAAAACCGAGTCACCGCGCCATTGCTCTTCATCGGCTTATTCTTCAATGGTTTGGTTTGGGCACATATCGCCTACTATTTTGCATCCCGGTCAAATAACCCCAGTCATTGCGAATTCAACAATCTGACCTTGGATTCGGCATTTGGCGGATTCTGGATTGCGGTAATGGGGTTTAGTCCGATCCCTACAGCAATTTTTTTAACGTTGCTGAGCATCGATAAAATCGCGTCAGGGGGATGGCCGCTATTGCTAAGGTCGACATTAGCACTAGTCGTATCATGTGTTATTTCTTGGGCCTTGCTGGATTATCCGTTTTATCCTGCATTAACACTGCAAACGTTTTTTGCGACCCTACCATTCCTTTTTTTATACTGTGTCGCCCTCAGTTATTTTTCATACCGTCAGGGTCGAAAAATCGCACGCCAGAATAAAGAGCTGGAAAGACTCAATCGTACCGATATTCATATCGAACTACCAAATCGCCGGTTTTTTGAGTCGCGCGTGTCGGAAGCGCTGGAACACCATCAATTATCAGGACACATGTTCGCTTTGCTGTTAATTGACATCGACCATTTCAAAGCCATCAATGACAACTACGGTCATAGCAAAGGGGATGAAGTATTGGCAGCAGTTGCAGACATTTTACGCACGACTTGCCGCACGCACGACATACCAGCACGCTATGGAGGTGATGAATTTGCAGTACTACTCACACATACTGATTTATTACGTGCCACAATAATTGGCGAACGTATTCGCCACAAAGTCAGTCAATTATCTTTCGAGACGACACCTGTTCTGAGTTGCACTACAAGTATCGGTGTTACACAGATTTCAGAAGAATTTACAACACCGGGACAATGGGTCGCTGCAACTGATATAGCACTATATCGCGCAAAAGCAGCCGGACGCAATCAGGTTGTGAGCTATATACCAACCTAAAATAAATGGGGTAGTTGCCATACAAACCTTGATGCAATTTCCGGTGCTTTTCCGGTTTACTCCACCACCAAATGCGCCAGAAAATTGCATCAACAACCAATGGCGAACCTGCTTTTATTTTTCAAAAAAGTATGGCCATCATCTACATTGGTCTTCAACATTGCTGCGGTTAAATAATCCGTATGACACCCATCATACCCAGATCCTCATGCTCGAGAATATGACAATGAAACATCCAGTCACCCGGCAAATCAAACCTGACTTTGATCCGTACGATCTGGCCCGGTTTCACATTGACAGTATCACGCCATGCCAACATTGAGTCGTGTGTCACATCAAACCCGGTCTGACGATTGACAATCTGAAACTGTGTACCATGCACATGGAAAGGATGATCCATATCACTGGCATTGATAATTTCCCATAATTCAACATCCCCGACCCGACCGGTAAAATCGGCACGCTGATGATCAAATGTTTTACCATTAATTAAAAACTGCATTCCTTCAGGGCGCCCGGATTGGGGGTCTATTCGTACCGTCTCCATGTCGACTATTTCTGTCAACAGTACTTGACGAGTCACCATTGCTTCGCCCAATGGAGTAATCATACGTAAACGTTCAGGCACAGTGTCGCTCCCATGCCCCATTAATGTCACATCAACCAATGTGATCTCTTCTTCTACACTGGCTTTCTGATCATCTCCCATACGCATCTTGCCGCGTTCATAGGCAAGTGCTTTTAATGTCGCCTGTTGTTGGCCTGTTGCAGGCGGGTTCACGATCACTTCAGCACGCTCACCCGGTGCCAGCAACAACGATTCGATTGCCTGCCCGGAGGCGAGCAAACCACCATCTGTACCGACTAATACCATTGGTACCCCGACCAAATGCAGGTAGCGTGCACTACATGCATTCCATAAGCGCCAGCGTTGTGGCATATGGACATCCAGAGTAGGCCTTAATTGACCATTCACCAATACAAACTGCCCTTCTCGCCCATTCATCCAGTCCATCACTGTGTTAGGCATGATAGCGCCTTGCATATCAAGCTTGAGATCCGAAAACATCAGGTGTGTCTCAACGATTGCGGCTAACGGATCATCTTTGGCACGAACAATGAAGGTACCTGCCAAACCGCGAAACACTTGCTCAGCTGTCATGTGATGTGGATGTGGATGAAACCAATAAGTTCCAGCACTGCCTTTGGGTAAGGTAAAGCGATATGTATGACGCCCGCCAGCTGGTACTAGCTGCATTGGTCCACCATCCTGATCATTGGGAACAGACAAACCATGCCAATGGATTGTCGATGGCTGCGGCAACTGATTGACAAAGACAATCTCAACCGTGTCACCTTCATATACATCAATCAATGGGCCTGGTAATTTACCTGCATAGCACCATGCTTGTGTTGTCTGTCCAGACATCAAAGACAATGATGTAGGTGTTGCTTCCAATGTCGCACTAAAAGTACCTGCACGTTGCGACTGATTGGGCAACCGCCATAACGGTCGTAAAGGTTCAGATGAAACCATGTTGTCCACAGTAGCCAACTTCACATCATGCGCTGGCATCTCTTGCTGCATGTGATGCATGTCATGCACATTCTGCGCACGTAATATACCGGGTAAAAATAAACCTGCACTTGTCTTTAAAATAAATTTGCGACGATCCATCGTCGACCTCCTTGATTAGTCATAGCCAGTACGGCTTTGATTAGGCACCAGAAAATAGTGCAACGCCTCATGCACTCAGGCTAACATCATTGGAGGAGGTAGTAGGGGGCGATGACTAATACTAGTCAGTGGCAATACGTCCGATGCAAAATGTAAAGACAATGCTGCATTCACTGTATATACCGTCTCCCGCAACAAGGCATGCAACATGGCGCATGCTTGGCTACAGATTTTCTTGTGTGGTGTTTCCTGACAATCGAAAGTTGTGTCAAGTTGTGCATGCACCGCGATTTCCATTTTCTGGACTACGGTATCATGTGCGACAAGCACAGCAGAAGCGGGTAATACACCATGCCAAGACTGGAAAAGAATCAATACTGTCAATGTATACTGCAACAAAAGACGTAACATGGATAAATACTATGAGAAGACAGACTACAGATCATAAAACAGAATGAGTCACCATGATGGCTTGTCCATCAAAATCGTACCGACTTACTTTACATTTTCATCTGACAACAAAGCCTCCAACAATGCTGCACCTTCCGAACCACGTTTGCACGTACGCCACAACCGGTCAAATAATGCCATATGTAATTTGACTGCTTCAGGCGCAGAAGTAATCGTTGCAACCCCCACATGTAAATTAGGTAGTTCTGCAATACGAAACGGGCTGTTACCGAGAACAACATCCTTACCTTTATAAAACAACTGGAAGGCAACATTGGAGATGACATCCTCAATCAATCCAATCTGGATACCTAACGGTTCAGTACGCATCAAATGTATCAGATGCACGATTTCGCGATGTGCAGCCTTGCGTCTTTTGGCAATAATTGCCGGTGGCAAGCCTAGTTTCCCAACCAGTCCCAGCGTTAACATACGTCGCAATTCTGGTAAAGAGATCAGACAAGTAATGGAAGGATTATGCATACGCATTTGCTCGCGGCGCTCACGCAAAGTTTGCAATACCGCACTATGTTCATTTTTACGGTCTGCTGTACGCAATGTGTCCGATGATTGGGATTCATCGAGGATCACAGCCAGATCCGTATCGTAATCTTCTGTTGTTAATAAATAAGACAATGGACTAAACAATGCAGCAATGTGTGTCGCATGGTTTTCAAGCTGCTGCATGCGTGCTTGATAACTGGCAGCATTTGAATGATATTCCACACCCACCCCTAATAGAGAGGCAAGGCTTGTACCTAAAATGGCAGCAATATTCTGGAGCACATCGATTTTAACAATGTCGCCCTGTTCAATCCGGTAAAGTGCCGCACGTGAAACCCCTAATGCGCCAGCCAATTCCTCTGCACTAAAACCGGCACCAAGCCGATATGCACGAACACGGGCTCCGACCTCATCCAGATTAACTCCCACTCCCATTACGTTACCTGTCACTTGAAAATCAACATGTACATCACATACCAAATAACATCAATCATGTAGCGCGTACGATCAACACTTCCTGCTTGCCATGCGTCAGGCAGGAAACCAAGCGCATATTGTCCAATGTTTCCCTGTCTTCGGCAAGCCGGATGATCAAGATTTAAGCTCCATAGATTAACCTCTTTCCATCCAGCATATATAAAAACATTATCGGCAAACCAACATCGCCGATAATGGTTAAATCAATAATGAATACGAAGTTGGCGTTAACAGCTGGTTTTCAATATCAGCGACAATTGGCCCCCCCTCTTCATACAATGCTCGACCATTGATCCATTCCGGGTCAAGCGAAAATGCATTCCAAATACGCTCACGTTCGGCCAGACTTTCCCATTGCAACATAAACGTCAATGTCTGATTACTTGGCCCGACCAACGTCGTCCAAAAACCGATCTGTTTAATACCGTACCTTTCCCAGATTGGTAAAGTCACTTTCTGAAAACGCTCGTGCAATGCAGGTAGACGCCCATGTGCACAGTGATAAATGCGTAATTCATAAATCATTGCTGACCTTCTGTGACCGGTAAATCAACACCATGGTATTTTTTAAAAATTTCATTTAAATTACCGTTAGTACGATTGTCTTTCACCCATTGATTGAGCCAGGCCAATAACTCCGGCTGTCCTTTTCGAACACCAATACCCAAATCAAAATTTCTTACAACAAATTTGGTTTCCAAGTCGCGCGAAGGATTACGTGTCTTAATCTCTTGCAACAACGTTGTCGCAGTCGATACAATCGGTGACAAACCAGTCACACCGGCAGTCACCAGTGTCGCATCATCATCAAAACGCTGGATTTGGGCACCCACTGCTTTCTTGGTCAACTCGGCTTCCTGGACATTACCACGTGTAATTGCAATGGTTTTCCCTTTCAAATCGCTAAAATCTTTGATTTCGACATTTTTAGGCCCGGCCACTACAATTTGCACCGCTGAATAGGGTATCGAGAAATCAATCACTTTAGCACGGTCAGGACTGATCGACAGCGTCGCGATCATGACATCGGCTTTATTGGTTTGCAAATAAGGAATACGTGTAGGGCCAGAGACAGACACAATCTCCAGTGCGACACCCAGATCCTTTGCAAGTAACTTGGCTGTTTCGACATCTGAACCAACAGGCTCCAATGCTTTATTAACCATACCATAAGGTGCCAAAGACAATTCGATACCCACACGAATTTTTTTATTCTTGCGGATATCATCCAGCTGGTCGGCATGCGCTACTGCCATGGCTAACGCCATCGATAAAAAGATCAGGGGTTTTTTAGGTAAAAAGTTGTACGACATGATTCATCTCCAGTTTATTTATTATGGATAGCGCGTTTCCTAGCACTATCAGGTTCTACAAAAACCACTCCTCTATTCCACCATTTACACAGTGGCAATTGGTGTCGTTGGTGAACCGACAGCACCGGGCAAACGTAATGGTGGTGCTGTAAGCAGAAAACGACTCCGTTTTTTAGCCCGCAAATAATTTGCCAGTGGTGTCAAATGCCATAATTCGCCCAAATGAATACCCAGTTTGAACAAACAATGTTCATGTAAAGGCAATTCTGCGCAGTCTCCGCACACATGCCGTGCAGGAATGGACTCAACTGCATAATTGTCGGCAATCAGCGCAGCAAGACCACTGCCTGTAATCCATTGCAAGAGTTTCTCGTCACGCCCGTCCAGCACGGCGCAACTGTCATGCATCATTCCTGCTTTCGGCTGTTTATTCATTCCTAATAGCAGTTGTGCAAATCCGGTATGCAAACACACCATATCACCGCTTTCTATCTCAACATGATCGGCTTCCATGACCCGCATTAACATGTCGTAACCCACCAATGTTCTGGTTTCTCCCAGATGATGCTGTAAATCAACCATCACAGCACGCCCTTGCACACTGCGTTCAGCCATGTTTTCAATACCCAGTGCGCGTGCTGTTGATGTCGAACCGGCATATGCCTGTTTTGGTGCACCAGCGTCGGATGGATCATGCGGGCTGATGACATCGATATGTGCACGGTAGCCGTTATAAAATACAGGCTCGGGTATACCATCTTCATTCGCATCAAATAATTGTCCTATATGTGCTAATGAATCCCACTGTGTCGAATACTGCAAATACAAAATCGCCAGATCGTCACACACCACATCTGTACGCTCTGCATTTTCTGTTTGCACCAAATAATTCATATTGGGTTGTCCCTGACGCAATGTCGGACGCAATACCGGTGCATGCCGCTTTTCATTTAATACATTGCCGCCAGGAAAATCCAAAGGTAGGCTCAAACAGAATGTTCGGCCTTCTTTCACTTCGGCCATACCTTGCAATACCTTTTGAGGTGTTAATAAATTCATGCGACCAGCTTGGTCGTTGGGACCAAAATCACCCCAGTTCGACCCTGTTGGGCGTTTTTTCCAGCGGGGCGATGTTATGTCATCGCTATGTGTTGCGCATGTCTGCCGCATTTGATATGTCTCATTTTTTATACTATTCTCATAAATATATCATTTAAATAAAAATTTGCAATATTTTTAGACAAATAAAAAGGCTTACAAACAATGTAAGCCTAAGGATTACTAACCGATTACACCAAATAATCTATTGCTACGGCATGGTAGCTCCCGGCACAGGTGCTTTCGGGGTCACAGCCCGCCCTTGTTGCAACTCCCGTTCAGCCAATGCCCGGTTTTTATCGGAGAGTGTCTGAATCAATCCGTCCATACCAGACTGTCTAATAATAGTCGCAAAATTTTCTCGATACACTTGTACCATCCAAACACCCAGTACATTGACATCATAGACTTTCCAACCATCGGGAAGTTGCCTTAAACGGTAGCCAAAATCGACTTTCTGGCCTTGTGATCCGGCAGTATGGGCATTCACAACAACATCCGACGCATCTATAGAACGAATGGGATCATAGATGATAGCTTGATCTTTGACTTGTGCCATCGCACCTGAATAGGTATGCATTAACAGCTGCTTGAATTGTGTTTGCAATTGCAGTTTA
>JAATFN010000384.1 GCA_015655165.1 Betaproteobacteria bacterium
ATAGCTGCCCTGTTGTTCATCATGATAATTACGTGCACCACGTTGAATATATTTATCTGTCGCCATATCCAGCGAGATATAGTGACCAAGCATATCGATGTTAGCCCAAATACGGTATGCCGACAAATTCATTTTCCAGCCATGATCAAAGCGATGTTCTAGTCCTAAAAATACTGAATTACTTGTCTTGTTCCAGAATTCCCAATCATTGGCATACGACGTCGAACGCGGCAAATTCAAACTACTACCATCATGCGCAACCGGCAAACCAGTAAACCCATTTCCTTTGGTGTCATCACGCTGGTGGATAGCACTTAATGTTACTGTTGTCGCATTGCCGATATCCTTTTCCAGGATACCGTACATCAACGTACGTTTAGTATTGGTGCGATCAATAGAGCTGCCATAATCTTGATATGCGAGTACCCCCCGTCCACGTAAACTGCCATCATCTGTAATCGGCCCGCCAATATCCAACTCCGTACGATAACGATCCCAACTGCCGACACTGGCATTGACAATCATCTGCTTTTCTTTGGTCGGACGTTTACGTACCATATTAATTGCAGCAGCAGGATTCCCCGCACCGGTCGTTAAACCGGCCGCACCACGAACAACTTCAATATGGTCATATACGGCTGTATCTGTTGACAACAAATCCTGCGATAGTTGTGTTCCATCGAGACTAACAGGTAAACCGTCATACATCACATTCGTGACATCAAATCCTCTGGAAAAATAACTTGCGCGCTCAGGACCAAACCGGCGCAAGGTCATGCCTGGCGTATTTTGTACCACCTCATTGAGGGTTTTCAGACCTTGCTCTTCTATACGTTCGCGCGTCATCACTGTCACTGCCTGCGGCGTTTCGCGCTGCGACAATGATAACTTTGTCGCTGTACTCATCGCTTTGGTCGTATAAGAACCGGTGCCTTCTGTTGTTGCTAATGCAGCAGTGCCTGCCGCCACATTAATCGTCGGTAATGCTGTTTCACTACCCAATTCCGATACAGGGATTTTTTTAAGGGTATATTCAACATCGTTATGCCTGACTACCTCGAACCCTGCTGCTGTCAACAATGTTGCAAACCCGGCCGTCACAGAATAATTCCCCTGTAAACCTTGTGAATGAATACCTGCGACTAGCGCCGGGTCAAACGATAATGCGACACCAGCTTGTGCTGCGAATTGTGACAAGACAGTCGACAATGTACCCGTACCGATGCTGTAGGTTTTAATTGGCTGGGATGCCACCGATGTTTGTGCTTGCACTGTTTCAGGCCAGCATGCAACGCCGGCAATCGAAAGTAATGCAACCTGAACGATCACGGTTAATGGTACGAACTTGAATTGACGCGATGTGTGTGCAGGCTGCTTATGACGTGCAGCTGTCTGACGTTGGAAAGACATGATACCCCTGATAAAAGTCGTTCAATAGTGAAATGTGTGCTTCTATCAGGTAGGCCGTATGAACTCAAAAATGATGCAACAATAATTAAAAAAACCAACAACAATTCAAATGCATTGAACAGAAAATCGTCACACAGCACTCACTGTGACCCAGAAACGGGTGAGGCTTGTGATCTTTAACGGGAACGAACGTGCCAGTACGGTCAATGCACGATCGGTGTCTTGTAGCGGGAACGCACCTGACACACGAATACCGGCAACATCCGGTGTACAGGTCAAACGACCACGACGATAACGTGCCAGTTCTGCCAGCACATCGGCTAATGCCCAATCGTTGACAATCAGACTGCCGGTTGTCCATTGCCCCTGATCCTGTGCTGGTTCGACAGTCAACAAGTCGGTATCAGTAAACGCAATCTGTTGACCAGCTGTAAGTATCATATATTTACCGCCTGCTTTTTCAGGTACGATTTCGACAGCATCATCTAGCACCGTGACCTCAGTTCTATCATCGAACTGGTGTACATTAAAACGCGTACCCAAAGCACGTATCTGGCCATGGCGTGTTGCAACCAATAAAGGACGCTTTTCTTCCAGACTTCCCTGCACACGTAAATGCCGGGCGGTTTCCACAAAGATTTCACCGGCACGTAAATGAATCAGTCGTGCAACCTCGTCGTAGGCAATATCGACCGCACTGTCTGTATTTAATCTGATTTGCGAACCGTCGTCCAAGGTAAGCAAACGCTGTTCACCCACACGGGTACGATAATCAGCGAACCACACCACAGGCGATGTGCTGCTGCCCAAAGTCAACTGATACCCCACATAACTGACTGTACCTGCCGAGACCAACAACACCATGTTGTGCATCATGCGGCGACGTGATGTGGATGCGACCTGCAATATCGGTGCACCAATACGTGCAGGAACACTCTCGAACGACTGGCGCATTGCCTCGAAACGCTCCCAAGCACGCTGGTTATCACTATGCGCTTCACACCAGCGCTTGAGGTTTTGCCAGTCCTGTTCCGTGGCATCTCCAGAACAAAGATGGGCATACCAGGACACCGCTTCCTTTTTGACCATATTCGGGTCGCGTGGCACCTCCGGGTATACCTGCGGATTAACCGGGCTAGTCATGCTGCCAGCAAATAACAATGCTCCAGTGCCACAGCCATGTGATTACTGACTGTACGCTTGGAAATGTTTAATTTGGCAGCAATCTGGTCATAGGTCATGCCTTCTAATTGCGACATTAAAAATGCCTGACGTACAACAGGCTTCATGCCATCTAACATCACGTCGATTTGCATCAGGGTTTCCATCAGCATCGCCCGGGCTTCCAAAGAAGGGACATGCTCTTGCGGCACATTGGCAATCACCTCTAAATAAGCGGTCTCTAGCCTGCGATGCCGAAAAAAATCAGCCACCAGACCACGGGCAATCGTACTGAGATAAGGGCGGGGTTCGCGTACTTCCTGCGCTTCGGACTTGTTCAATATCCGTACGAATGTATCATGTGCAATGTCTGCCGCATCATGGTCGTTGCCAAGTTGACGACGTAACCAAACACACAACCAGTTGTGGTGATCGCTATATAACACGGAAAACCCCTTCTCCGTCGTGACGTCATTCGTTCCCATGCGTTGTACTGTTGTCGGTAATGATACCGATAGCTAATTAAGAATTATTCTCAATAATATGCCATTCACCACTTGTGCCGTCAAGACAAAAAGAGACCCTGCAGGGTCTCTTTTAACGCTACACGCTACGTATTGGCAGGCTTAACGCGGTTGCAATGCCAGATCAAGCAATTCAATCCAGTGACGTACCGGTGTATCGGTACCTGACTGCAAATGGGTCATACAGCCGATATTGCCCGTCACGATAATATCGGGTGTATGTGCATGCAGATGCTTGAGTTTGTTGTCACGCAATTGATAAGACAACGCTGGTTGCAACACCGAATAGGTACCTGCCGACCCACAACACAAATGACTGTCGGCACATAGTTGCACATCCACACCGGCACTTCTAAGTATGTTTTCTACCTTCCCGCGGATCTGTTGTCCGTGTTGCAATGTGCAGGGTGGATGATAACTGACACGCTTGGCTATTTTGCCTAGCAACTTCTTTTCCAGTGCAGTTTCAAAGTCCGGCAAAATCTCACTGATATCTTTTGTGAGTGCTGAAATATGTGCAGCTTTGTTTGCATAGTGCGGATCATGCTGCAACAGATGACCATACTCTTTGACAGTCGCACCACATCCTGAAGCATTCATCACCAGTGCCTCGACGGTGACACCTGCCGAACCATCGACATATGGCCACCAGGCATCGATATTCTTGCGCATGTCGTCCAGACCACCACGCTGGTCATTCATATGATAGCGAATCGCACCACAGCAACCGGCTTTTTTGGCAATGACCAGTTCCACACCGACGGCATCTAGCACACGTGCTGTCGCAGCATTCGTATTTGGCGACATTGTCGGTTGTACGCAGCCTTCCAATAACAACATCTTGCGTGGATGTGTGGCACTCGGCCATGTACCGGACAACTGCCGTAACGGGATTTTATGTTTTAGCACCTTCGGCAATGCCGGTCTCACGAATTGACCGAGTTTCATGGCAGGCTTGAACAGCCATTTGCGTGGCAACACTTCTTTTAATGTAGTGCGCACAATGCGTTGGCGCACAGAACGGCCAACCTGATCGTCAACAACTTTACGACCGATATCGATCAGACGCCCATACTGCACACCGGAAGGACAAGTCGACTCGCAATTGCGGCAAGTCAGGCAACGGTCCAGATGGGATTGTGTTGTGGCAGTCGCCGCTTTACCTTCAAGCACTTGCTTGATCAGATAGATACGCCCGCGTGGCCCATCCAATTCATTACCCAGCAATTGGTATGTCGGACAAGTTGCCGTACAAAAGCCGCAATGGACGCACTTGCGTAAAATCACCTCGGCTTCCTGACCTTCCTGGCTATTCTTGATGAAATCAGCTAGATTGGTTTGCATAGTCGCTCACTAGAAAGTACGGTACATACGGCCTGGATTAAATACACCCGATGGGTCAAACGATGTTTTTAGCCGATGATGGATTTGTTCGACAGCAGGTGCTAATGGATGAAACACACCGACATGTTTGTCACCACCACGGTATAACGTCGCGTAACCTCCCGCAGACGCGGCGATTTGACGTACTTGCGATGCATCGGTATGTGTCCGGTACCAGCGCTGTGCACCACCCCACTCGGTTAGCAACGTGCCATCCAGTACTAACGGTGCACTGACCTGCGGCACGGCGATACGCCACAATGGTGCTGTCGTATCGTTAAAAAAAACATGTTTCTGCTCACGAATATCCACCCAGAAATCATCGCCATAGACCAGTTGCGTTCCACCCAGCTTCCTGATTGCCGAATCGACTGCAGCTTGTGCACCTGACAAGCGCACAGTTAACACACCATTAACCCATACACTGGCGGAAATCGGTAAAGGCTGACCACCCCAGGTATTTAACAAATGCAATGCATGTGCCTCCTCCGCCTCAAAGA
>JAATFN010000092.1 GCA_015655165.1 Betaproteobacteria bacterium
ACACCATTATCATCCGCTTCTTATATGAGATAAATAGAGTAAGATGAACAACATTGATCCATTTTTGGAGCAATGACTGGCTAGCGAGGAGATTCCAGTGGAACTGTTAAATGACATGGCCTTGTTCGTGGAAGTGGTCAAAGCCAAGGGCTTTCGCAGTGCAGCGGACGTGATTGGGATGCCGAATTCGACCCTGTCGCGCCGGATCAGTGCATTGGAGAAAGCGGTAGGACTACGCCTACTGCATCGTACAACACGAAAAATCGAACCGACCGAAGCCGGGCAGATATATTTCGAGCGATGCAAGCGAATTGTCGATGAGGCACGGTTGGCGCATGAACAACTCAGCGAAATGCTCGCCCAGCCCAGCGGAGTTCTGCGCGCTTCGTTACCCGTGGATTTCGCAACCACTTATCTTGCACCTGTCATTTCCGAGTTCGCGAGTCTCCATCCTGATATCACTTTCGATTTCGACCTGACACCGCGAAGAGTCGATCTGGTTAGCGAACCCTTTGACGTGGCGATCCGCATGGGCGAGTCTGTAAACTCGCAACTAGTCGCCCGCACATTGACATCGCTCACGCCTTATCTGTATGCCGCACCCGGCTATCTTGAACGATCAGGCGAGCCAAACAAACCTGCCGACCTACAAAAACACGCATGCTTGAGCATCTTGAAGGCAGACTCGTGGACGTTACATGACGCAAAGCAAACCGCAACAGTGCAGGTGGGGGGGCGATTTACGCTCAACAGTATCGGTATGATCCGCCGTCTGGCTACACTCGACATGGGTATCATCTTGATGGCAGAAGAGATTGTCGCGGATGAACTCTCCAGCGGGAAATTGCGTCAAATCATGCCCGGATGGCGCGGTACACCGGTACCTGTCTATGCCATAACCGAAACCCGCTTGCTACCGGCAAAGACACAACGCTTCATCGAATTTCTGCGCGATCGGCTAGGCCAGAAATAGTCGGGTATCAGTACGCAGGTATTCACTTCTTCATGCACTGGAAGAAAGACGGCAAGAACTCCCCGAACCATACTGGTTTGTCGTAAATGGAAAGATTACCGTCAGCATTGGCCAGATGCTTGACGGTACTCATCACACGCTCTTCTGATGTGTAACAGCGTGATCCACATAGCCGTCTGGACGTATGAGCAAGGCATGCGCACCTGCCAGTGTTGCCTGACCGTCCGCAGGAACAGCCTTGACTGTATCCACCCATCGCGCATCCAGCTGGGGCGTGTAGTCGCCTTCCTCGCAGTTCGTGAGTTGTAGCAGCAGCCAACGTCCACTGTGCAAAAAGCTGAACAACGAAGCTTGGCCACCCTCATCCAGTTGCAGTTGCCAGTCAGACAGACGTCGCCCTGTCCAGTCGGGCAAAAGCGCCCATCCTGCCGGAACATCGGCGAGCGGGGCCGGGTATCGGATCCCGAAGCCTGACAGGTCGTGCGCGAGTGCCGCATTCAGTGCAGGGATTTTCATCAACTCACTTAACATCTCCCGTAGCGCCTGTCCCGGTGCATCAAACGAATTCATCATCAGCGCGCTCTGCACCAAGGTGTTTTGATACAGTGCCGCACCCACTGGACGACGTTCCTGCTGGTAGCTATCGAGCAGCGCCCCGGAAGCGTGCCCGTTCACCACGCCCGCCAGCTTCCATCCCAAGTTCATCGCGTCCTGCATTCCCACGTTCATACCCTGGCCGCCAGCGGGAAAGTGGATGTGCGCGGAGTCGCCAACCAACAGGATGCGATTTTTTCGGTAGACACCCGCTAAACGGGTTTCGTTCGAGAAACGCGACAGCCATTGCGGTGCGTGTATGCCGAAATCTTGGCCCGTGATCCGCCGAACCGAATGGGAGAGCTCTTCGAGCGTGACGGGCGTGGTCGTAGGCACATCCACTCGATCAGTATCGATCAAGACTACCCGGTACACGCCACCGCCCAAGGGAACCAGCATCAAGCCACCTGCCGTGTTAGCCACACTGAGCGCCGGTGTAGAGGGTGGCTCGCTGAGACGAACATCACCCAGCATTGCAGTCTTAGTGGCGGGCAGGCCGTCGAACGCAATACCAGCGTGCTGGCGAACCAGACTGCGCGCCCCGTCTGCACCAACCAGGTAGCTGGCAGAGAGGTCGAAAGGCATGCCGTCCTGTTGTCCGGCCACTGAGACATCGGTTGCTGTTTCGGCGATGTTGTCTACCGTGGCATTTCTACGCACGTCAACGCCCAGCTCAAGCGCCCATGCCTCCAGTAGTTGCTCAGTCACACTCTGCGGGATGAACAAGGTATAGGGGAACGTCGTATCGACGATGGAGAAGTCAAGTCGGGTATCAAGGCTTGCGAAGTGTCCCGTTGGAATTTTCATTCCACGCGCCAGAAAGCGGCCGGCCACGCCACGCAGCGCCAGCATCTCCAGCGTCCTGCCGTGCATGGTTAGAGCGCGCGACTGCGCGACTGGCTCAGCACGGCGCTCCAGCACAGTAACGTGCAGGCCTGCCAGCCGCAACTCGCATGCCAGAGTCAAGCCCACAGGACCTGCACCCACCACGATTACATCCGCATTATCATTTTTCATTTGCGCTCCAATCTAACAGTGTTAGTTAATGATTAAATATTATTCTAACAATGTTAGTCTGTCAAATAAGAAAAGCATGAAAATCCAATGTCGAACAGTAAAATGTTATTCTAACGGCGTTAGTCTAACAAAAAAGAAATGTATGAAAATCCAACGTGAAGCAGTAATTGCCACCGCTTTAAACCTACTGGACGAGGTAGGCATAGAAGGGCTGACGATGCGCCGTCTTGCCCATGAACTGGAAATCAAAGCATCATCGCTGTATTGGCACTTCGCCAATAAACAGGCTTTGATGGATGGCATAGCGGACGCTTTAATGGAAGGGGTCGCGCACAAGGATCTGGCCAAACCCGCCACTGCAAGTACATGGTTCATTGCGGTCAGGGTGACCGCGCATGAAATCCGCCGCGCGCTGCTCAAGCGACGTGACGGTGCACGCGTATATGCAGGTACCTATGTCACCACCGACAATACCCTGCGCGTTGCCGAGGCCTTGATCGGCCCTTTGCGCGAGGCTGGAGCCTCCACGCGCTTGGCATCTTGGGGTGCCTTTAGCATCCTCTATTACGTGATGGGTTTCGTGATGGAAGAGCAGCCGCTGGCGGATCCCAATGCAGCGTCGCAGGTCATCACAAATCACCGTGGCCGGTTTGAGGCTTTTGCGGCCAAGGGTTATCCACATGTCTTGGCGGCGGCGGGGGATTTATGCAGCCCGGATTTTGATGCGCGATTTGACGCCGGCCTTGATCTGCTCATCACCGGTCTTCGCGTGAAGATCGCAGAAGGTTTGCCTGCGCGAACTGTTTGATCGACTTCTGTTATGTCACACGTGCCACGCGCTGCCGTCCAAGTTCCCATGACACACTGTTGCCTCATATCGCCACCGTCACGGTCTGTCCGATCCTTTGTTCGACGGGCTGCGTCTGGTTTTGTGCCGCATCGACAGCGAACGTTATGGTGAAATAAAAAACGCCCCGTTAGCTAACGGGGCGTTGTGAACAACATGTAAAAAACTTAGTGGTAAGCAGACTCGCCATGGCTGGAGATATCCAGACCAACACGTTCCTCTTCCTCAGTCACACGCAGACCAACAATGATATCAACCAGTTTGTAGGCAATGACAGAAACGACACCTGACCAGATGATCGTGATGACAACACCTTTTAACTGGATCAATACTTGGCTTGCAATCGAGAAATCCGCAGCACCTGTACCACCCAAACTTGGTGCGGCAAAGACGCCTGTTAGAAGCGCACCTAAAATACCGCCGATACCGTGAACACCGAACACATCAAATGCATCATCGGCACCCATGACACGTTTCAAACCGCTCACACCCCACAGGCAGATAGGACCAGCCAGCAAGCCCAGAACAATCGCCCCCATCGGACCGACAAAACCTGCTGCAGGTGTTACTGCCACGAGGCCGGCAACCGCACCGGAAGCAGCACCCAACATAGATGGTTTACCTTTTAACAAGGACTCGGCAATTGCCCAGCTCAGTGTTGCTGCGGATGTTGCCACAATGGTATTCATGAATGCCAGACCAGCGACACCATTTGCAGACAAGGCAGAACCGGCATTAAAGCCGAACCAGCCAACCCACAGCAAGGATGCGCCAACCATGGTAAATGTCATGGAATGCGGTTTCATTGCTTCTTTACCGAAACCCAGACGTTTACCAACCAGATAAGCACCCACTAAAGCTGCCACACCGGCATTGATATGGATAACAGTACCGCCGGCAAAGTCCAAGGCGCCGTCTTTAAACAACAAGCCTTCTGGTGCCCATACCATATGCGCAATCGGCAAGTAGCAGAATGTGAACCACAGGGCTGTAAAAATCAACACTGCAGAAAACTTGATACGTTCTGCAAAGGAACCGATGATCAGGGCACAGGTAATTGCAGCAAATGCCGCCTGGAACGAGGCAAATACAAACTCTGGAATCGTGCCTGACAAAGAGCTAAGCGTGATACCACTCAAGAAGGCCTTGTCAAATGTACCGATGTAGTCACCGCCACCACCGAATGCCAGGCTGTATCCATAAATCGCCCATAATACAGTCACCAACGAGAACACGACAAACACCTGCATTAATACGGATAGCATATTTTTGCTGCGGGTTAACCCGCCGTAAAACAATGCCAGACCAGGAATACTCATCATGATGACTAACAGCGTGGATGTTAACATCCATGCTGTATCACCTGTATTCAATGCAGGCGCCGCTGTTTCAGCGACTGTCTCTGTGACAGCCACAACCGCGTCTTGCGCATGTGCTGTTGTGGTGAGCAGCATCGCGCCAATTGTCCCGGCTGCTGCAAATACTTTACCAATACTCATACCATTCCCCTTAAAGAGCGTCTTTACCAGTTTCACCGGTGCGAATACGAATCACATCGAGCAAATCCTGCACAAAAATCTTGCCGTCACCGATTTTACCGGTACGTGCTGCTGTTTCGATTGCCTCAATAGCGCGATCAACCAATGTATCGTCAACTGCAGCTTCGATTTTTGTTTTCGGTAAAAAATCCACGACATATTCTGCACCGCGATACAGTTCGGTATGACCCTTTTGGCGACCAAAGCCTTTGACTTCTGTCACTGTAATACCCTGTACACCAATCGCGGACAGTCCTTCACGCACTTCATCCAACTTGAAGGGTTTGATGATTGCTGTAATCAATTTCATATTGACCTCGTTTAGAAAGTTTTGCTGACCGTAAATACAATACCACTTTTGGCCAGATTCTTACCATCTGGAGAACGTGGTGCGAATCCTTCTTTATAGTCCGTATCCACGTAATCCAGGGCGAACGTCAGACCGGCTAATTGCTCGAAAGTTTTACTCACACCAATTTTCCAGTCTGTATAACTTGATCCATTTGGCGCACCTTTGACTTTTTGATAGCCAACATGTGTCGTCAATGTCACGCCAGCACCCACATCAAAGTCAGCACCTAAATCATAATAAGGGCTATTCTTGCTATTTGCCGCGCCAAACAGATTTGTCAAAGCGTGCGAGTATTTGAAATATGCTGGACCGTAACCGATTTGACCATAGAGTTCAAATGTATTGGCATTCGGGTTCACTTCATTGCCAGGATAGTAGTAATACAAGCCACCGACGTCGTATTTGAAGCCACCACCGATTTCACCTGTTTTACCGGCATACAAATCCCACTCGAGATTACTTCCCTTGCCACCGGCATCCTTAATCCATTTAATGTTAGTTAACCATGTCCCCACATACAAACCCGTTGGTGCATGCACGTAGTCTGCCCCCAATTGCAGTGCAGGATCAAGACGTGCTTGTGATACGCCCCGAAAGCGATAGTCACTTGTCAGTGCAGCGTTAAAAGTGACATCATGTGTGGATGTTTCTTCGGCTTTTGCAGCCCCAGTTACAAAAGTAGCAAACACAGCTGCGGCAAGAATCGTTTTTTTCATAATAGATTATTCCTGTAGTTCTGAGTTATACATCGAATGATTGAGTCCCCTACGCCCTTTCTCTAGCAGGAGTCATGCCAGCTTTTTTTGTATCCGTACATCACCTTTTTTGTGGGCAAGTGTTTACCCATATCCTCTTCTTGGTGCATTTAAATATCTTCTCGCACAAAAAAAGTGCATCATGTTACTAAAAATATATTCCTCCCCATTTTGCAGCATAATTTTGGCGCAACATCGACGAATACTTCTTTCCAGGGAACGTTACCCGTACAATGGGTACAATATCCGTTATGGACATTGTGTCGATTATTTCAGGAGAGCAACATGGATAAGCCCCCTTTTTTCGAAGACTTTCAGGCCAAAATTCATCAAGCCATAGAGAATTCACCAGCGAAAG
>JAATFN010000428.1 GCA_015655165.1 Betaproteobacteria bacterium
AACTGCCTCTTGTTGCAACTAACCACACAAATATAAGCAGTCCAGATCAGCACAACCTTATTTTTCTATGCCGGATTGATGTTAATGATGTATGTCTGGTTAGTTGCAACCGTCTCATTATTTTTTAGTGTTGCTTGTAACAGCATCGTACCCCATATTTTCACCAAAATAGCGCAAGGTATAATACGTTCTCAATTCTGCCTATCTTGTCCTGACGATATGTCAGCAGTACGTTCGGACACACCACATCCACTTTCCCATTGCCATGTTGTTATGTCCGCATCCACATCTTTGAGTCGTTTTATTGCCCGCGTGCCACTCGTAGCGCAAATCGTCATCGGCTTGGTGGCGGCGATACTATTAACACTCGTCTCACCCGACACTGCACGCGAACTCGGCTTTTTAGGCGATATCTTCATCTCGGGGCTCAAGTCAGTAGCGCCTATTCTAGTCATGGTATTGGTCACTTCCGCCATTGCCGGCCAACAAACCAATCAACCTACCAATATCCGTCCTATTTTATTGCTGTATCTGATCGGCACCTTAGGCGCAGCATTTATTGGTGTGACAGCCAGCTTCCTGTTTCCGACAACGCTCGATCTTGGTCAGGAAACTGTTTCATACGCAGCACCATCACATATCGGTGCTGTCATGCACAACTTGCTATTAAATGCGATTACCAATCCCGTACGCGCGCTGATGGAAGCGAACTTTATCGGGATTCTAATATGGGCAATAGGTCTTGGTATTGCACTACGTCATAGCAGCCCGTCAACGCGAATCATGTTGAATGATCTTACCTCCGCAGTTTCATTCATTGTCAAGGTTGTCATTCACTTCGCACCGGTTGGTATTTTTGGACTGGTCTCGCAAACACTAGCGACAACCGGATTTCGGGCTTTACTGGACTATGCGCACCTGTTAAGCGTATTAATTGCTTGCATGCTCGTTGTCACATTCGGATTAAATCCATTACTGACACTTATTAAAATACGCCGCAATCCTTATCCGCTCGTATTCCAATGTGTACGCGAGAGCGCAATCACAGCATTTTTTACCCGCAGTTCGGCCGCTAACATCCCTGTCAATCTGGCACTATGTAAACGTCTGGGTTTACACGAAGACACTTATTCCATCTCCATTCCGTTGGGTGCGGCATTAAATATGGCAGGTGCAGCAATCACTGTTGGTGTCATTACATTAGCAGCCGCCAATACATTGGCTATTCCGATTGATCTACCAACAGCAATCTTGCTCAGTATCATCTCGGCAATCGCCGCATGCGGTACATCAGGTGTTGCCGGTGGCTCATTGCTGTTAATTCCACTGGCATGCAGCACCATCGGTATTCCCGATACGATTGCCATGAAAGTGGTTGCCGTGGGATTTATTATCAGCGTATTGCAAGATTCATGTGAAACCGCATTGAATTCACATACAGATGTCGTCTTTACTGCTGCCTGCGACCAACAGTTTCATCCATCTGCCAACAAATAACGCGCCTTGGTGCTGAAATGTCTCACGCTATCAAACAAACAATTGTTCAATCTCGTGTACTTTCTGCACAACTAATGCCATGTCGCCCCGTGACTCGACATTTAGCCGTAATAACGGCTCGGTATTGGATGCACGTAAATTAAAACGGAAATGATCAAATGACAGACTAATGCCATCGGTTGTATCGACTAACGGATGCAGAGGCATAAAATGCGCCAGCACTTTGTCGATCACCGGTGCCGTAGCTGCCACACGATAATTGATTTCACCGCTACAGGGATAGGCTTGCATACGTGCAGAAACCAATGCAGACAATGGTTTACCGGTACGTGACAACAGCTCAGCTACCAGCAGCCATGGAATCATACCGCTGTCACAATACGCAAAGTCGCGGAAATAATGGTGCGCACTCATCTCGCCGCCATAGACAGCATTCTCGACGCGCATTCTTTCCTTGATAAAGGCATGCCCAGTTTTACTCTGTACCGCAATACCGCCAGCTCGGTTAACCACATCGATTGTATTCCAGGTCAGGCGTGGGTCATGAATGATTTTCTGGCCCGGTGTTTGCTTTAAAAACACCTCTGCCAATAATCCGACAATGTAATATCCCTCGACAAATTCACCGCGCTCGTCAAACAAAAAGCAACGATCGAAGTCACCATCCCAGGCAATGCCCAGATCGGCACCATGCAAACGTACAGCATCGGCTGTCGCTTCACGGTTCTCGGACAATAAAGGATTCGGGATCCCGTTCGGGAAATGCCCGTCCGGTACGTGATGCACCTTAATAAAAGTAATCGGGATATGTGCAATGCTAAAACGTGCCTCCAATGCATCAATCACGTGGCCAGCAGCACCATTACCGGCGTTAACCACACACGTTAGCGGTTTGATTGCCGCCGCATCGATATATTCCAACAAGTGGGTCACATAGTCGGCAAGTACCGACTGGTGCGTCAACTTTCCTCGCACGGCAACAGGTGCGAATATATTGGCTTGGGCCAACGCTTTGATGTCTGCCAGCCCTGTATCCCCACTAATTGGCTGCGCGCCCCGCTTGACCAATTTCATGCCGTTGTAATCCAATGGATTATGACTGGCAGTGACTTCAATCCCGCCATCCACATCCAGATGAAACGCCGCAAAGTACACTTCTTCGGTACCGGTCATACCGATATCAATGACATTGGCACCACCATCCATTAACCCGTTTGCCAATGCGGCTTTCAACGATGCACTGGTCAAGCGCACATCCGCACCGACGACCACCGACTTTGCTTGCTGATGCTCTGCATAGGCACGCCCGATACGATAGGCAATATCCTCGTTTAACTCGACACCTAATTTGCCACGAATATCGTAAGCTTTAAAACAGGTCAATTCCATTTTGTGCGCCCATACACATCATCGAACCGGACAATATCGTCTTCACCCAGATATTGACCACTTTGTACCTCGATCATCACAAGATTGAGCGTACCGGGATTTTCAAGACGGTGTTTATTGCCTGCAGGAATAAATGTCGATTCATTGACCCGGACAAACATCTCCTTATCGCCGTTGACAACTTTGGCCATGCCGCTGACCACCACCCAATGCTCACTCCGATGATGATGCATTTGTAAAGACAGTGATTGACCAGGCTTGACTTCAATATGTTTGATTTTGAATCCGGTACCTTCATCTAATACCGTATAGGTTCCCCAAGGGCGATGGACTGTCCGATGAAATTTATAGACATCATTGCCGCGGCGCTTTAATTCCGCATACAGGTTTTTGACATCCTGTGCTCGTGACTTATCCGCCACCAGTAAGGCATCCGGTGTATCGACAATCACCAGATTATTGATACCGATCGCACCAATGATACGTTGATCGCTACGAATGTAGCAATTTTCTACATCTTCCAATAATGCCTGGCCTTCTATCGCATTACCCTGCGCATCTGGACTAATGAGCCCGGCCATCGCCGTCCATGATCCGATATCGCTCCAGCCGATATCACATGGAACCACAGCAATGCTGCTGGCCTTTTCCATCACGGCATAATCGATCGACTTTTCCGGTACATTGGCAAAACTGGCTGCATCAAGCTCGAATCCTGTGACACCACCACTTTGCACGGTACCCGATTTGGCAATACAGGCATCGACTGCAGCCAGGATATCAGGGCAGAATTCGGCCATCGCGGTCAACATAGTGTTAATCCGGAAACAAAACATGCCGGAATTCCACAAAAAATGTCCGCTAGCCAGATATGCCTGCGCTTTTTCCAGTGAAGGTTTTTCGACAAACCGCAAAACCGCATTGCCTTGCGATTCGATATAACCATATCCGGTTTCAGGTCGGTCTGGCGTAATCCCGAAGGTTACCAGATGTCCTTGGGCAGCCAGTCCCAACGCAGTATCAACTGCATCTGCAAATGCATGCTGGTTGTCAATTAAATGATCTGCTGCCAACACCAGCATAAATGCATCATCGCCATATGTTTTTTGTGCCGAACGCACAGCTGCTGCGATAGCCGCTGTCGTATTGCGACCAAATGGTTCGAGAATATAGGATGCGGGTATCCCGGTTAGATTGACTGCATCAAAATCGTCACGTGTTTTAAAAAACAACTCACGGTTGGTCACCGTCATGATTTCTGTCACATTTGGCAATGCCGCACCACGTAAAAAAGCCTTTTGCAACAGGCTTTGCCCATCTGCCAGACGTATAAACGGTTTGGGATGCTGCTCTCTGGAAACCGGCCACAAACGGGAGCCGGCTCCTCCACACAAAATTGCTGGTATCAGCTTCATTGACTGTTGTTCCGCTTAATTCAGATACGGCATTGACAAAATTAACACACGCAGTGCGCTTCACCTGCCCATTCTATCAAGCCCTTAAGATACCGGCACAAATTTTATCTGTTTAACAACATTTCCGGCGAAGCAGTTGTGACTGGCTATCGGATCGTTACATTGGCATCCAGTTTATCCGGAACAACCTTGTGCGCTCCTTCAAATCGCCCCCTGCAACCTACTGTACCGGCCTTATCGTCAAACAAATATATACTTGGTATTACCGATTAAAATGCACCAACATAGTTTTCTGCCAATGCAGTTGCCATGGCTTTGGAATTCACGACAAATTCCAACTCTGCCAACTGCATCTGGCGCTGAAATGGCGAAGCATCTTCAAATGTATGTAATAAGCTCGTCATCCACCATGAGTAATATTCGGCACGCCATACACGTTTTAATGCCATATCGGAATACATATGCAACTTTGTCTCTGATGATGACTTTTTATAGAAATCGGCCAATGCCGTCGACAGTAACTTGACATCCCCTACAGCAAGGTTCAATCCCTTTGCACCTGTTGGCGGCACAATATGCGCAGCATCTCCTGCCAAGAATAAACGGCCATACTGCATCGGTGTCGATACAAAACTGCGCATGCCGATAATATTTTTCTGAAAAATTTTTCCTTCCCTGACTTTCCAGCCGTCATTATTCTCAAGGCGTATATGCAGCTCTTGCCAGATACGGTCATCTGACCAAAGGTCGACATTGTCTTTCGGGTCACATTGGAAATACAGTCGTTGTACCGTTGATGACCTTGTACTGACTAACGCAAAACCACGCTCGTGCCTGGCATAAATCAATTCCTCTGATGAGGGAGCCGACTCAACCAGAATACCAAACCATCCGAAAGGATAGATACGTTGATAATCTTCCCGCAGGTTTTCCGGGATCGTCGGGCGGGATACACCATGAAAACCATCACACCCAATCACAAAATCGGCATCAAGCCGTTGTGATCCAGAACCATACCGGTAAGTAACATAAGGCGATGTTGTATCGACATCATGGATGCTAACACCACTCACTTGAAACTGGATCTCTCCACCCGCTAAAAGACGTGCGGCAACCAGATCCTTGATCACTTCATGCTGCGCATACACGGTAATCGCTTTTCCGGTCAGCGCTTCAAAATCGATACGGTGACGTTTACCATTAAAAGAAAGCTCGATACCATGGTGCAAGGCGCCTTCCTTTTGCATAC
>JAATFN010000166.1 GCA_015655165.1 Betaproteobacteria bacterium
AATGTCGTCAATGTCATTCTGGTCGACTTCCGCGGTTTTGATACATTTGGTGAAATTACTGTTCTGGGTGTTGTCTCCCTGGTGGTCTACGCGTTGCTACGCCGTTTCAGGCCTGTGGCAGGTAGTATCGACAACCCGCCACAACAAGACAGTACTACGGCAGATGGTTCTGACTGGCCACTGCCTGATGTTGAAGACAAGGCAACCGGTTACTTCTTCATCCCGTCGGTCATCATGCGCATGCTGTTTCCCGTGATCGCGTTGATCTCACTTTATTTTGTCATGCGTGGACACAATTCACCAGGTGGTGGCTTTGTGGGGGGCCTGATCATGTCTGTTGCCATTATTCTGCAATATATGGCAGGTGGTACAACCTGGGTTGAAAAACGTCTGAATTTACACTCGCAAGCATTAATCGGTGCCGGCTTATTGTTTGCAGGTATGGCCGGTGCCGGCTCATGGTGGTTCGGCTATCCGTTTCTCACATCACACTCTCCGCATCCGGTATTTCCTCTTATTGGTGAAATTCCATTGCCGAGTGCCTTTATATTTGATCTGGGTGTTTTTTTACTCGTCATCGGTGCAACAACACTGATTTTAATTGCGTTAGCGCATCAATCGGTACGTAGCCATCGTGCCGCACCTGTTGCCAAAACCAAAGGAAGTTAATGGAAATTGTCGTTGCATTAGCGATCGGAATACTAACAGCCGCCGGCGTGTGGCTGTTACTGCGTCCACGCACATTCCAGGTCATTATCGGTTTATCGCTCATTTCTTATGGGGTGAACCTGTTCATCTTTAGCATGGGCCGTTTAAATATCAATAAAGTACCTGTGATCACACCTAGTGCTGTGGTCGATCCGTCAAGCTTTGCCGATCCCATGCCACAAGCACTGGTATTAACAGCGATTGTGATCGGTTTTGCAATGACGGCGCTCTTTCTTGTCGTGATGTTGGCAGCGCGTGGCCTCACCAATACCGACCACGTAGATGGTAAGGAATCCGGAACATGACGGGCTGGCAACAACATCTATTGATCGCACCAATTGTGCTGCCGTTAGTCACAGCTGCTGTGATGTTGTTACTGGGTGAGCGCTGGATCAACTTTAAAATCCGTGTCAATATCTTGTCGACAGCAACGCTTGTGGTACTCGCCGCCTATTTGCTCATGGCAATCGACAATGGCACCTTAGGTGAACAAGGTACCGCTGTGGGTGTCTATCTACTCAGTAACTGGCCCGCCAATCTGGGTATAGTGCTTGCGGTTGACCGGCTATCGACATTGATGGTGTTAGTCACCAGTATTTTGTCCTTATGCGAGCTGCTTTATTCTACTGTACGCTGGAATAAAGCCGGAGCGCATTTCAACGCACTCTTCCAGTTCCAGATCATGGGATTAAACGGTGCATTTTTAACCGGTGACTTGTTTAATCTGTTTGTCTTTTTCGAAATACTGCTGGCAGCGTCTTATGGCTTGCTGTTGCATGGTTCGGGCAATGTCCGTATTCGTGCCGGGCTGCATTATGTTGCCATCAATCTGGCGGCCTCTTCGCTATTTCTGATTGGTGTCAGTTTAATGTACAGCGTCACTGGTACGTTAAATATGGCGGACATGGCACGCACCATTGCAACAGTACAAACCAGTGACCGTATGTTGCTTGAAGCAGGAGCGGCAATTTTAGGTGTGGCTTTTCTGGTGAAAGCTGCCATGTGGCCATTGAATTTCTGGTTGCCGACCGCCTATGCTGCGGCCAGCCCACCTGTTGCTACGCTTTTTTCTGTCATGAGTAAAGTCGGCATTTATGCAGTATTGCGCTTATGGCTTTTACTGTTCGGCCCCGAGGCCGGTGCATCAGCCGGATTCGGTCACGAATTGTTGCTCTATGGTGGCCTGGCGACGCTCTTCTTTGGCTCCATCGGTGTATTGTCATCTCAGGATCTAGGCCGTATGGCAGGTTTTTCTGTACTCATTTCATCTGGTACCCTCTTGTCGGCAATCAGCTTTTCCCAAGTATCAATGACTGCGGCTGTATTGCTGTATCTGGTCGTATCGACCTTTGCGAGCGGTGCATTTTTCATGTTGATCGAATTGGTCGAACGTGGGAGAACAACGACTGCTGCCATTCTGGCCTTATCCATGGAAACCTTTGGCATACGCCATGATGATGATGAAATGAATACCGAAGCCCAAGTTGTCGGTGTCGCTGTGCCTGCTGCAATGGCATTTCTGGGCTTGAGCTTTTTTGCCTGCGCATTATTGTTGGCAGGCTTGCCGCCGCTATCCGGTTTTATTGCCAAATTCTCGATCATCAGCGCCATGTTAAACCCCGAAGGACTAGGTATTGCTACGGTGATTGAACCGGCACAATGGCTTTTGCTGGGATTATTGTTTCTAGCGGGGCTGACTGTTCTACTGGGGATGAGCCGAAACGGCATACGTATTTTCTGGGCTCCGCAAGGTCGTGCAGTACCGTATCTCTCGTCCATTGAAGCATTACCTGTTGCAATCCTTTTAGGCCTATGTATCGCACTAACGATCTGGTCGGGACCTGTTATGTCCTTTATGGAACGCACGGCAAAGGCTTTGCATACACCGAGCGAATATATTGATACGGTACTACAAAAACAGATTGTCCCAAGCATCAAAGGGAGTCTGCCATGAAACGTCTCGTCCCGGTGCCGGTGATGTCATTATTTCTGTTTGCCAGCTGGTTGATGTTAAATCAAACCGTTGCACTATCGCATATATTATTAGGTTTTATACTGGCAATCATCCTCCCGTTGATAACCTTATCTGTGCAATCGCATCGGGCCCGCATCCGTCATCCACATAAAATCATTGTTTTATTTTTTGTGGTGCTTAAAGATATTGTGACATCAAACATTGCCGTCGCAAAAATAGTATTAGGCAAAACCGAACGTGCTGCTCACTCCGGCTTTATGTGGATTCCTCTGCAATTAAAAGACCCTTATGGACTGGCCGTTTTGGCATGTGTGATCACCTCCACACCTGGTACAGTCTGGGTTGAATACGATCTGGCCAATAGTCGTTTGATGATTCATGTCCTGGATTTGCAGGATGAAACAGTTTGGCGTGACACGATCAAACAACGCTATGAGTCTTTATTACTGGAGATTTTTCAATCATGATGCACGTATTTCATACCGCGATTATCATTGCCCAGATTCTGCTTGCCATCAGTTTCCTGCTATCGGTCTATCGGTTGGTCAAAGGCCCCAACGCACCAGACCGTATTCAAGCTGCTGACAATACCTATCTGATCGTCATGTTGCTATTACTGACATTCGGCATGCGTTATGGCACCGATATCTATTTCTAAGCAGCGTTGATTATTGCGGCACTAGGGTTTGTCAGTACTGTCGCACTTGCAAAATTCCTGTTACGTGGCGAGGTAATCGAATGATCTGCTTTACACAAGCTGCGGACTGGGCTGCATTATTGGCTGCCATTCTTGTATTGATCGGCGCTAGCCTGACCTTGATCGGTACCATTGGCATGATACGTTTCAAAAGCTTTTATCAACGTATCCATGCCCCCACTATGGGTACCACATTAGATGCCGGATGCCTATTGTTGGCCTCGATGCTCTATTTTTCGCTCAGAGGATCACGACTGGTGATTCATGACGTACTCATCACATTCTTTATGGTCGTCGCAACCCCGCTG
>JAATFN010000360.1 GCA_015655165.1 Betaproteobacteria bacterium
ACATCTTCTTCAAACGGTTTTGGTTTTAGCTCGTCAACTTGAGAGATAAACCGGATCATCAATACGTATTTATTCGCGGAGATCTCGGGAATGGCTCCCCGGCTCTCATCTAATGTCAGACGTAACATCGGGTAGCTCTTGCCATGCAGCATTTGCTGGTAGGTACCGTTAACCGCTGTGACCTGTTTGATATGATGTGCCGACTCCCGTAACAGACGGGTGACGATATTGACCGCATCGAAAAAGGGTACCAAAGGCTGGAACCATTTCGTAATGTCCTCAAAACGCTGCTGGGCGCTTTTATGTTGCCAGGCATAATACGATGGCAGATCGAACTCGCACGCGCCACCAGGGATCGATGTACGGCCCCGGATGCTCATGAGCCATTCACTCTCTCTGATGTGCTGCCCCGTTTTACCTTGCATGGCGGAAAGCGTCGTACTAATACGATCCAACTCGTTCAGAATCGATTCCAGTGCATCGGAAGCAACGTTCGGATTGGATTGATATCCTAGCAAAACCTGTTTTTGGCGTTCGAGCTCTTGCAGCAGGTCCGATTTCAAGTCACCGCGCCCGACAACTTCCAGCATCTCGAAAATGGTCGACAAGGCGACATGATGCTGCAGCGGGTTTTCCTGATGCAGAAAAAAAGAGAACCGCTGGTGCAGACTTTCCAAGCGTAATAACGTGCGAATACGCTCGTTGAAAGGGTACTCGTAAACAATCAAAGCTGCATCCCTTTAAAGTAAAATCGAAAAAACGATCATGCGCATCTAGGTGATACGCATCTCTATTTTATGTGATTGTGACCGATGCAGGGCAAAATTACAAATGAGGGGGGTGATTTGTCTTTGCAAGCCCGGTATACAAGGTGTGCAATTGTTCGATTTGCGGGCGTAAATTTTCTGTATTGCTATCATTGTGAATGATGTCATCGGCTTTTCCCAAGCGGGTAGCACGTGATGTCTGGGCGGCCATGATGGCGATCACCTCTTCCCGTGAAATCTGGCTGCGCGCCATCACACGGGCGATCTGGGCTTCTTCAGGGCAGTCTACCACTAGAATTCTGCTGAGTTTATTGCGCCATTGTGCAGACTCAAAGAGTAGCGGCACCACAAATATCGGATAAATACCAGGTGTGGTGGTAGCAATACGCGCTGTTTCATTACGAATCAAGGGATGTAAAATTGCTTCGAGCTTTTTTCTGGCACTGGCATCATTAAAGACATGACGACGCATGGCAGCACGATCCATCGCACCTTCAGGTGTAATGAACGCATCCCCGAATGTTGCTTGTATTGCGCCAATGGCAATGCCTTTAGGGGCAGTCAGGCTATGTGCAATGACATCGGTGTCGATAATAGCCGCGCCCAGTTCGCCAAAGATGTTGGCGACGGTCGTTTTACCACAACCAATACCGCCAGTTAACCCGACACGAAACGGGGGTAACTGGCGGCTTGGGTCAGACAAAGTATTTGGCGTCATGCAAAATTAAAAGAAACTATAGACAAAATGAAGTGCTGTATTGCCATAGAGTAAAGCCAGAACGCCTGTTATTGCAAGATAAGGACCAAACGGAATCGGATGGCCTTTGCCGGTTTTTTTCACGAGTAGCGTGATTCCCCCGATGATGGCACCAACTGGAGCAGCTACTAGCAAGACGACCGGGAGTACTTGCCAGCCCAGCCAAGCACCGATTGCAGCAAACAGCTTGAAGTCACCATATCCCATGCCTTCTTTGCCGGTGATCAGCTTGAAGATCCAGTAAATTGCCCACAAGGAGCTGTAACCTGCAATGGCACCGATCACAGCGTGTTCGAGTGGTACGAATGTACCGTTCAAGTTCACAAGCAGACCTAACCATAACAACGGCAATGTCAGTGGATCAGGTAACAGCAATGTTTCACCATCGATAAAGCACAGCGTGATCAGAAAGTAGGTAAATAACAGTGCATACAGACTGAATGCTCCGCTACCGAAACTCCAGACCATAAATGCACTTAACAAACCGGTTAACAGTTCTACGAACGGATAACGCAACGTAATATGCTTTTTGCAGTGTTCGCAGTTCCCCAGCAGGATGACATAGCTGATCACGGGGATTTTGTTGAAAAACGAAATCGGCTTGTTGCACTTGACGCAACGCGAACCCGGTGTAAAAAGGTTATAGCGTTTGGTATGTGGTGCGGGCTTTTTATTGGCTTGTGCCAGATAGTTGTCCCATGCGCGATGCATCATCTTGGGCAAACGATGAATGACCACGTTTAAGAAACTACCGATAAAAAGACCCACGATACCGGCAACAATAGCCGCTGTGGTGTTTCCTGCCAGTGTTGGCGAAAAAAATGCCAGGACAGGCGCCAGTATGGCGGTGAGTGAGGTAAAGTTGGTAATCATTAGACGACCGCTCCCAGTTTAAAGATTGGTAGATATAAGGCCACAACAAGACCGCCAATGAGTATGCCCAAAATAACAATGATAAATGGTTCCATTAGGCTGGACATTGCGGTGACTGCTTCATCGACTTCACTTTCATAAAAATCGGCAACTTTATTTAACATCTGGTCGAGTGAACCTGATTCTTCCCCGATGGAGACCATTTGCGTCACAAGATTGGGAAAGAGTTCTGTGTTTTCCATGGCCACAGTCAGACTGGACCCTGTATGCACAGCATTGCGTATCGACCCGGTTGCTTCTTCGTATACGATATTGCCGGATGCGGCTCCGACAGATTCAAGAGAATCCACCAAAGGAATACCCGCGGAAAACATTGTTGCAAGTGTAC
>JAATFN010000162.1 GCA_015655165.1 Betaproteobacteria bacterium
CACAAACTCAACGAGGCAAACATTGTTAACACGACAACTGCGCCAAATGCGGCAACACCCACCCCAGCGTGAATTGTCGCCATACCTTCCATTTGTACAAGACCTGCCAAGAGCGCGACAACAAAAACATCCAACATCGACCAACGACCGATAAATTCGACAACCCGGTAAAGCCTGCCACGCTCGACGCGGCGCCAGCTACTGTTGATCTGTGCCAGCCAGACCAACAACAATAACGACGCCAGTTTGAATAAGGGTACCAAAAAACTCGCGACAAATACAATGACAGCGAGCTCCCAGGAACCCGTATCCCAAAAATAGATGATGCCGCTTAAAATCGTATCTTCAGAGCGCCCCATCAACGTGGTTGTCACCATCACAGGAAACAAATTCGCCGGGATATATAAAATGCACGCTGCAATGAGCAACGCCCAAGTACGATTCAAGCTGTCAGGTTTTCTGCGATGCAGCTTTGCATGACATACACCACATACTGCGTGTTCAGGTGCATCTTGCCACACCGTACCACAATAGTGACATCTGACCATATTCATTTGCGTGGCAGTGACAACCGGCGTTGCGTCACCAGTTGCCGCAACTGGTTGTTCGGAAGTTGTCTGCGTCATGATACGACCTCGTCTGTCTGTGCATTACCGGCATACATATCCCAAAAGTAACGCAAATTAAACGATACGACAATGACAAGCAAGACAGTTAATGCACCAAAGGCATACAGCGCAATATCCGGAATGACCGTCACCATATTCGACAATTTCACCAACGCCACCAAAATACCCAGCAAGAATACTTCAATCATGCCCCATGGACGCAACATCTGCATGAACCGTAATAATCCTGCAAAATACGGGCGATCACTCCCGCCCTTTAAAGGCAACAAGAGATAAAACAAGATCAATAACTGTCCTAACGGCAACAAGAAGGTGGTCAACAGGACAAGCACGGCAACAAGGTCGCGGTCGTCAAGGTAGAGCATATGCACAGCTTTTAACAATGTAGCCTGACTCGTCATGCCCTGTAGCTCGATTTCGACAATCGGAAAGATGTTGGCAATGACAAACAGAATCAGACATGCCAGTGTCAATGGCAGCATTTTAAAAAAACCGCCACCCTCTTCTTTTTCGAGTCTGGCACCACAACGGCTGCAACACACTGCCTCACCTGCCTTCAAATCGACTCTGGTATAAAGTGCATCACATTCTTCACAGGCCAATAATTCCTGACATTTCCGCATTTTGTATCAAACCTTCCCCACGTTTACACAATTTTGGTACTTATGCCATCCAAGCCGCTTTTTTAGATAATACTTGACAAGAATGGCCTTCATCTTCTACATTTACTAAATGTTTCCTACATCCACAGGCGCCAAGCCTCATTCATCACTACTAGATACGCTTCTAGCGACGCTACTACAGTCGCTACGACTAGCTGCGCAATAAGCATTTTAAAGCGTTAGTACCCTGGCAGGATCATAAACAAACTGCCGATGATCGATGTAACAGACATAAAACAATCACATGTATTTCAAGCCAATTACTCTTAGCTTAATCAATGGCGACATTATCGCACTGATGATCTTTGCGCGTGCATTGGCACTACTACCGCTACCGATCGGTTGTCTGGCCCTGCGTTAGTGGCAGCCAGACAGCCTCAATGCCACATACCCGAAGAATTTTATCTGATACAAAGAACACGCAAAGAGGTCACACCATGATGTTAAGCAACCCACAAAATAAATACCGCGCATTTCCGGCCATTGATTTACCTGCCAGAACCTGGCCTGACAAAACAATCACCACGCCTCCGATCTGGATGAGTACCGATTTACGTGACGGCAATCAGGCATTGATCGAACCGATGAGCCCGGAGCGCAAATTACGCTTTTTCGAGATGCTCTTGCAAATCGGTTTAAAAGAAATCGAAGTCGGCTTTCCATCCGCATCGCAAACAGATTTCGACTTTGTGCGCAAACTGATCGAAGAAAATCGTATACCTGATGATGTCACTATCATCGTATTAACGCAATCCCGCGAGGAATTGATTCGCCGCACCATTGACTCGTTAGCAGGGGCAAAACGTGCCATCGTGCACTTGTACAATTCAGTCGCACCGGCCTTCCGTAAAATCGTCTTCAACATGTCCAAAGACGAAATCAAGGATATTGCCATATCAGGGACAAAACTCGTCAAAGAACTGACCGATGCACGTCCTGAAACAAAATGGTTCTATGAGTATTCACCAGAATCTTTCTCGACAACAGAGCTCGATTTCTCCCGTGACATCTGTGATGCTGTCTGCGAAACATGGGGCGCTACTGCCGAACGCAAAGTTATTTTGAATTTGCCGTCTACTGTGGAATCAGCCACACCAAACGTATATGCAGACCAGATTGAATGGATGCACCGCAATTTGAAACATCGTGCATCAGCGATCATTTCCGTGCACCCGCACAATGACCGTGGTACTGCTGTGGCTTCTGCCGAACTGGCAGTCATGGCTGGTGCTGAACGTGTGGAAGGTTGTCTGTTTGGTAATGGAGAGCGTACAGGTAACGTTGATTTGGTCACATTGGCCTTGAATCTTTATACCCAAGGTGTTCATCCACAATTAGACTTCTCCGATATTGACACAATTCGCCAGTGTGTTGAAGAATGTAACCAGTTGCCAGTGCATCCCCGTCATCCTTA
>JAATFN010000059.1 GCA_015655165.1 Betaproteobacteria bacterium
CATGCTGAAGCTACAGGAGGGCGTGATGGCCGTGCTGTCTCCTCCGACAAACAACTGGATATCAAACTGACAGCCCCGCATGAACTGGGTGGCGCAGGTGGTGAAGGAACGAATCCGGAACAACTCTTCGCAGCAGGCTACTCCGCATGCTTTCTGGGTGCATTAAAACATGTCGCCGCAAAAGAAAAAGTCACCCTGCCAGCCGAAACCAAAATCAATGGCAGCGTTGGTATCGGTGCCATTCCAACCGGTTTCGGCATTGAAGTTGCACTGACAATCCACCTGCCGGGTGTAGAGAGAACCGTCGCAGAAGATCTTGTACAAAAGGCCCATATCGTCTGCCCATATTCGAATGCTACACGAGGCAATATCGATGTCACATTGACAGTGGCGTAATACAAACGACCTAGGCAATACACAGTATAACGGCCCCAAATGGGGCCGTTATACATGCACGCCAACAAGAAATCTAAGGGAGCATCGCTGTGGGATTCAACGGGTCCCCATTACGCCGTAATTCAAAATACAACTTGACGTTCGGACTGTCGGTATCACCCATTTCGGCAATTTTTTCTCCGCGCGTGACACTCTGACCTTCTTTGACCAACAAGGCTTTATTGTGTGCATAGACAGACAACCATGCATTACTGTGTTTGACAATGACCATGTCGCCATAACCACGGATACCACGGCCGGCATAAATCACTTTGCCGTCTGCTGACGCCACAATCGGTTGGCCGCTTGCGCCGACAATATCCACACCTTTTTTATTTTTGTCCGTACTATTGCTGCGCGCACCACTTGCTGGCCACATCCAGTTGATTTTTTCCGCATTCGCCGCAGCAATCGCCTGGCTCTTTGCCGCCTCGCTCTGTGTTGGCGCAGGTGTTGTTCTAGCAGGTGAACGTGTCGCAACACTCCCCGCCGGCGGATTTAATACCAGTACCTGTCCTTCTTCAATCTGGCTGGCACTGGCAAGCTTGTTCCACGCAACCAGATCGCCCGTAGAGCGGTTAGAACGCTTGCCGATACTATAGAGCGTATCGCCTTTTTTAACTGTGTACGTGCCAGTACGCGAAATCGGCGCATTCGATGATGTTGCACAGGCAGCAAGCAACACAATGAACAGAGCAATGACGCAGACACGCATGACCGCCACACTATCCTTAATCCCTGCCAAACTCTTCCCCTAATGTCCGGCCACGCTCAGCTGCCGCTTTCACAGCCGCAATAATCGCTTCTTTGACGCCGCTTTGTTCAAGGCTTTGCAAACCCGCATACGTTGTCCCACCCTTGGATGTGACACGTGCACGCAACACCGACACCGGCTCTTCGCTCTTGACAGCCAGTTCTGCAGCACCTGCAAAAGTCGCTTTCGCTAGTGCGATACCTTGCTCTGCAGTCAAACCCAGCGCAGTTGCCGCTTCTTGCATGGCTTCAATAAAATAAAACACATAGGCAGGACCGCTGCCGGAAACACCTGTGACAGCATCGATTAACTGTTCATTGTCCAGCCATACCGTCTCACCCACTGTCTGCAAAATCTTTGCGGCCATATCTTTTTGTATGGCAGATACACCCGTTGTTGCAACCAGGCCTGTAATGCCTTTACCGATCAATGCCGGTGTATTGGGCATCGCCCGTACAATGGCTTCATGTCCACCCAGCCAACGCGACAAATCGACAATCCGGATACCTGCTGCAATCGACAACACCAGTTGTTGGGAAACAAACGGTTTTAATTGCACAACCACTTCTTTTAATTGCTGCGGTTTGACCGCCAGAACAATGATGTCGCTTTGCGCGATGACTGCATCAATCGTTTGTGCCGTCGTCACATCAAACTTGACCGACAAGTTCTGCAATGCATCGGCATTGATATCAACCACATGTACGTTTTTACCTGCAGTGACCTTATTGGCCAAACCACCTATTAACGCGGCAGCCATATTGCCGCCACCGATAAAACTGATTTTCATAGATTTCCTAAGGGTAATGTCGATATCCAAATATAGCACTGCCTATCCGTACAATTGTCGCACCTTGTGCAATAGCTGCCTCCATATCGGCAGACATGCCCATTGATAAGGTATCCACCGGCAAACCCGCGTTTTGCAAGTTCGCATATAACACAGCGACAGCAGCAAAGGCGGCGCGTTGCGCTTGTGGGTCATCTGTGGGTGCCGGTACCGCCATTAAACCACGCAGACGTAACTTTGGCAGCTTTGCGATCGATAACGCCAGCGGCGTTACCTCTTCTGACAACACACCGCTTTTACTTGCCTCGCCGCTGATATTCACCTGCAAGCAGATATTTAACGGCGGCAAATGATCCGGGCGTTGATCGGACAGGCGAAGCGCTACTTTCTCGCGATCAACAGAATGCACCCAATCAAAGTGTTCGGCAATCGATTTGGTTTTATTACTTTGAATGGGGCCGATAAAATGCCACCGCAATACAACACCTGGTGCCAATTTTTTCAAGGCATCGATCTTGTCTAAAGCTTCCTGAACGTAATTTTCTCCGAAATCGTGCTGTCCTGCACGAACAGCCTCCAGAACGGATTCCGGACCAAAAGTCTTTGAAACAGCTAATAGACTGACAGCCGCAGGATCCCTGCCAGCAGCAATGGAAGCTGTTTTTATGCGATTGTTCACCGCTTGCAAGCTATCGGAAATTCTTGTCATAATCAAATGTCGGTCTTATACGCTCTACGCTGTGATCAATTGCTAGGATTATAAATGGACATTTCCCAACTCCTTGCTTTTTCGGTACAGAATAATGCATCGGACTTGCATTTGTCATCAGGTCTTCCTCCTATGCTGCGTGTCAATGGCGATATTATGCCCATTGAATTGCCCGCATTAAACCCCGATGAAGTCCTTGCGATGATCTCCCAGATCATGACCGATGCACAAAAAGACATCTACAGAACAAAGTTTGAATGCGATTTTTCTTTTGCTCTACCGTCAGTTGCACGTTTTCGGGTCAATGCCTTCTTCCAGGGGCGGGGTGCGGCAGCCGTGCTGCGTACAATCCCGTCGACCGTATTAACGATGGAGCAATTGCAGTTGCCAAAAATCTGCATCGACCTGATGACTAAAAAACACGGTCTGGTGCTTGTCACCGGCCCTACAGGTTCAGGTAAGTCAACAACGCTAGCTGCCATGATCAACCATATCAACGAAACACAGCAAGCCCATATCCTGACGATTGAAGATCCGATCGAGTTTGTGCACAGCCCCAAAGAATCGTTAGTCAACCAGCGCGAAGTCGGCGCCCACACCCAATCATTTTCCAATGCATTACGCTCGGCTTTACGGGAAGATCCCGATGTCATTTTAATCGGCGAGATGCGTGACCTGGAAACGATCCGTCTGGCATTAACTGCTGCTGAAACAGGTCATCTGGTATTTGGTACCTTGCACACCTCATCCGCGGTTAAAACCATTGACCGCATTGTTGGCGTATTTCCTGCAGAAGAAAAAGAAATGATGCGCACCATGCTTTCCGAGTCTTTGGAAGCCGTGATTTCACAAACGCTGTTAAAAACCAAAGATGAATCGTCGCGTGTCGCCGCACATGAAATCATGCTTGCCACACCCGCCATCCGTAATCTGATTCGTGAAGGCAAAACAGCACAAATGTATTCAACAATGCAAACATCAGGTAGTACCGGCATGCAAACATTAGATCAGGCACTGGAAAAACTGGTGCGCAGTAACACCATCTCGATGGATGTCATGCGTTCTCTATCAAAATCGACAAATTTAAAAAATTAGCGGTTCAGAGTACACTGGTCCTTATTTGTCTTAACTGGCAACCATCATGACAACTGTTTATGCATTTCATCCGACCCTGGCAAACAACACACCGTTGTCCCTGGAACAATACAAGGGACATGTGCTGTTAGTGACCAATACAGCCAGCCATTGCGGTTTTACCCCACAATACAAGGGACTGGAAAGTATTTACCAGCAATATAGGAATCAGGGACTGGAAGTGCTTGCCTTTCCGTGTAACCAGTTCGGTAAACAAGAACCGGGTTCGGCTAATGAAATCAGCACATTTTGCGAGCGCAATTATGGTGTGACATTTCCGTTGTTTGCCAAAATCGATGTCAATGGCAACAATGCTGATCCGCTCTTTACGTTTCTGAAGAAAGCAGCCCCTGGTGTATTAGGGACACAAAGCATCAAATGGAATTTCACCAAATTTTTAATCAGAAAA
>JAATFN010000060.1 GCA_015655165.1 Betaproteobacteria bacterium
ACGTAGTACGTACTATTCACAGGATTATGCATTAACGACGCAAGCACTCGATACACGTTTGGTGATTACACCAATCCAGTCGTTATCGGGTTTGAAATTAAAGGTCGGTTTGGCATTAATGGGTTTGCAGCTTGATAAAAAGATTGAAGGCCGCTATTCGAGTGCACATACGACTGCTAAAACGGTGACAACAGGCTTGGTTGGCGGTATTGCTTATGAACACCCAATTACCGAGAATGTTTTTATTAATGCAGGTTATACCCGTTATATGCAAATAGCACCGAATGCCATTGATACGTTTCAAGCATTGGATCATGACCACAATGTTTTTTCATTCGGGATCAAAAAACAGTTTTAATGTTGCTGCAGGCAAAAAAAATCTTCCAGATATTTATCCGGAGGATTTTTTTTGCCGGTTACTTACTGCTGGGCATTACATATTCGGATAATTCGGCCCGCCACCACCTTCGGGTGTCACCCACACGATGTTTTGTGTCGGATCTTTGATATCGCATGTTTTACAGTGCACGCAATTCTGGGCATTGATTTGTAGCCGGTCCGTGTTGTCGGTATTTTTAACAAACTCGTAGACACCTGCCGGGCAGTAACGTGATTCGGGACCGGCAAATTCGGCCAGGTTCACATTGACAGGGATACTTGGATCCTTGAGTGTCAAATGGATCGGCTGGTCTTCTGTGTGGTTGGTATTGGAAATAAAGACAGATGACAGGCGGTCAAATGTCAGTTTGCCATCGGGCTTCGGATAGACAATCGGTTTGAAATTGGCAGCAGGTTTCAAGCAGGTATGGTCTGCATGTTTATGGTGTAGCGTCCAGGGTGCCTTACCCTGAAAGAGTACTTGATCGATACCGACAAGTAGCGCTCCTGTATAAAGACCTTTTGCCATGGCCGGTTTGAAATTGCGTGCCTTATACAATTCTTCTTTAAGCCATGATTGTTCGAATGTCTCTGTGTAAGCGGTTAACTCGTCGTATTCACGATTGTTTGCCAGTGCGTCGAAAGCTGCATCTGCGGCCAACATGCCCGATTTGATCGCGGCATGACTGCCTTTGATGCGGCTGGTATTTAAAAAGCCGGCATCACACCCCAATAGTGCCCCACCCGGGAAGGTGAGTTTGGGCAACGATTGAAGTCCCCCGGCAGTAATGGCACGCGCACCGTAAGACAGGCGTTTGCCGCCTTCAAAAAAAGGTTTGATATCAGGGTGGGTTTTATAGCGCTGAAATTCTTCAAACGGAGACAGGTACGGGTTTTCGTAACCTAGACCTACAACGTAACCCACAGCGACCTGGTTGTTCTCCAGATGATAGAGGAAGGAGCCACCATAAGTGTCGTTGTCCAATGGCCAGCCGGCGGTATGAATCACCAGACCCGGTTTGTGTTGCTTGGGATCAATCTCCCACAGCTCTTTGATACCGATACCGTAGGTTTGCGGATCACGGCCGGCGTTCAGATCGAATTGGCTCATCAGTTGTTTACCCAAATGCCCCCGGGCACCTTCGGCAAAGAAGGTATATTTGGCATGGAGTTCCATGCCGAGCTGAAACGATGCGGTAGGCTTGCCATGACGGTCAATACCCATGTTCCCGGTGGCAACCCCCCTGACCGCACCATTATCGTTATAGAGAATTTCTGCGGCAGGAAAGCCGGGAAAGATTTCTACGCCGAGTGCTTCTGCTTGTTGGCCTAGCCAGCGTACGACATTGGCCAGGGACACAATATAGTTGCCATGGTTTTGAAAACAGGCTGGCAGCATCCAGGATGGTGTCTTGGTTGCTTTGCTGGCGCTTAGAAAAAGAAAGCGGTCTTCTGTTACTGGCGTATTTAACGGTGCACCACGTTCTTTCCAGTCGGCAAACAATTCGTTGATCGCTATGGGGTCCATGACGGCACCGGAGAGAATATGCGCGCCCAGTTCTCCGCCTTTTTCCAGCACACAGACTGACATTTCTTTACCGGATTGGGTGGCGCGTTGCTTTAAGCGAATGGCAGCGGCAAGACCTGCTGGCCCGCCACCAACAACGACAACGTCATACTCCATGGCTTCCCGTGGCCCGTATTCGGCTAGGAGTTCGGCTTGGTTCGGTATCATAATATGGTGTCTCAACTCTGGTTTTGGAACGATCGTTCTTATTGTTCACGATTTCGTCGTAGAATACTAGTACTAGTGAAGAATGCTCGGCATGTGTCGTTAATTCACTAGCTATGCCTGTACAACCTTAAAATTGTAACGCACAACGGCGTTCGGCGATACAAAAGGCTTGGAACGTGTCTGTTTGAGGGGAGAAATGAAATCGGTTAGCCCCGATACGTTGCATTTGAAACACGGATGTTCCTTGTGTGACATCCTTATTTATGGAAAGAAAATAATGAGTAAGATTAAACCGGCATTTATCAGTCACCAGTCTGTACGCTGGGGTGATATGGATGCTTTCGGACACGTGAATAATACGGTGTATTTCCGTTATCTCGAGCAGGCCCGGTTTGAGTGGATGGCGTCGGCAAAAGCAGCACTGCCCCAAGATGAGGCACCTGTGTTGATTAATGCGAATTGTACTTTTTTAAGACAAATCAAATATCCGGCCGATCTTGAAATTCGTCTTTTTGTGACTAAAATTGGTCGCAGCAGTATTGATGTCAGCTATGAAATTGTCCAGATTGACCAGCCTGAGGTAATTTGCAGCGAGGCTACGACTAAGGTCGTATGGGTTGATCTGAAGCGGGGGAAATCCGCGCCTATTCCCGATGTTTTACGCTCCATGTTGCACATTTCCCAATAGTTTCGTTTGACGTGCGTCAACCGATAATGCTACGATTTTTCTCGGTAATACCCTGTAACGGAAATAAAGAATAAGAAGCTCAGTAGTAACACGATAAATAAATATAAAGAAGTACTTGAGTAGTCAAACCGTCGTTAGGAGGAGATACAACATGAATTATAAAATTCAAGGCATGATCGCGGCCGCATTATTGGGCCTTTCACTGACAGCTCAGGCACAAACTGGAACAATCAAAGTCGGTGTATCGGGACCATTTACCGGTGGTTCATCACCGATGGGTGTTTCCATGCGTGATGGCGTCAAACTTGCCGTTGCAGATATCAATGCAAAAGGTGGTGTGCTCGGTCGTAAACTGGAATTGGTCGAACGTGATGATGAAGCGAAAAACGAGCGTGGTGTGCAAATTGCGCAAGAACTGATCAACAAGGAGAAAGTTGTTGCAACAGTCGGCTTTATCAATACCGGTGTTGCCCTGGCAGCGCAACGTTTTTATCAGGATGCAAAAATTCCTGTGATCAACAATGTGGCGACAGGCAGTGTGATCACACAGCAAT
>JAATFN010000181.1 GCA_015655165.1 Betaproteobacteria bacterium
CGTTTCAAGTCGGCAATTTGCGTGCGAGGGTTCGCAATCGTTTCCACAAACACGATCCGTGTTTCGGGTGTTAATGCCGCTTCGACATTGGCCACATCGGTGGCGTCTACCATTGATACCTGCGCGCCTTGCGCTGCCACTGTCATCCACAAGCTATTGGTATTGCCAAACAAAAACGAAGAAGACACAATATGGTCGCCTGCACGTACCAGACCCTGCACAATCGCACCGATTGCCGCCATGCCTGTCGCAAAACACAATGTCGTCAGACCGTCTTCCATTTTGGTGATTTTGTCTTCCAGTGCGGAAACAGTCGGGTTGCCCTGACGTCCATAACGAAAACCCGGTTGCTTTCCCTGAAACACTTCTGCTAACTGGCGTGCATCTTTATAACCGAATGCAACCGATGTATGAATCGGTTTATGCAAGGAGCCGTGCTCGATATTTTTTTGGCGATCACTATGCAAAATCGTCGTTGTGAAACCAAATTTGTCTTTTGTATCCATGGTCTTCTTCAAATAAAAAACGCCAGATCCTGCTAATCAACAGTGATCCGGCGATGCAATATCCACCAACTGAAACGCGTGTTTTTATTCTGCGCGTGACAGATTCAGATTCAACTGTGAACGTACTATATCATCTCCCAATATGGCAGGTGCATTACGTGCAGCTTCAATACGATCAAGATATTCACGGGTAATATCCCCGGTGACATAATCGCCATCAAAGCACGAAGCTTCAAATTTCTTCAATGCGGGATTCACTTCGCTAATGGCACGCTTCATCGCATCAATGTCCTGATACACCAACGCATCGGCTGTAATTTCGCGGCAGATTTCTTCATTGGTACGACCATGTGCAATCAATTCGTCGCGTGTGGGCATATCGATACCATACACATTCGGATACATGACCGGCGGCGCTGCCGATGCAAAAATGACTTTCTTCGCACCGGCTTCACGTGCCATTTGCACAATCTCGCGACTTGTGGTGCCTCGCACAATCGAATCATCAACCAGCAACACCACCTTGCCTTTGAATTCCGCACCGATGGCATTCAATTTCTGGCGCACCGATTTCTTACGCTGGCTTTGCCCCGGCATAATGAATGTGCGACCGATATAACGGTTTTTGATAAACCCTTCGCGGTACTGGATGTTCAGTTTTAATGCCAGCTCCATTGCAGCAGGACGGGATGAATCCGGAATCGGCATGACCACGTCGATCTCGCCGTCTTTAAATTGGGTCCTGATTTTTTCTGCCAGAAACTCGCCCATTTTAAGGCGTGTCGCATACACCGATGCGCCATCAATGACAGAGTCCGGACGCGCCAGATAGACAAACTCGAATGCACAAGCATTCAATGTCGGATGGTCAGCACATTGCTGCTCGAACAATTGACCATCATTGTCGATGAACACTGCCTCGCCAGGTGCGACATCACGTACAAAACGGAAACCCAGACCTTCCAAAGCAACAGACTCGCTAGCAACCATGTATTCGTTGCCCTTGTCTGTCTCGTTAATACCCAGACACAAAGGACGGATACCAAACGGATCACGAAACGCCAGTAAACCGAACCCGGAGATTTGCGACACGATCGCGTAAGAACCACGCACGCGCTTGTGCACAGATGCTACCGCCTTAAAGAGTGCCGCCGTATCCAGTGAATAACCGGTTGTCGCTTCTTGCAACTCGTGCGCCAATACATTCAACAATACTTCTGTATCGGAATTCGTATTGATATGGCGACGATCGTTTTTGAACAACTCGATTTTCAGTTGTTCTGCATTGGTCAGATTACCGTTATGGGCCAACGTAATGCCAAACGGCGCATTCACGTAAAACGGTTGAGCCTCTTCTTCGCTGGAGGAACTACCTGCCGTCGGATAACGGACATGACCGATTCCCGAGTTACCCGGCAAAGAGCGCATGTTACGTGTGCGAAACACATCACGCACCAGACCATTGGCCTTGTGCATAAAAAAACTGTTGCCCTGGGTAGTTGCAATACCTGCTGCATCCTGACCACGATGTTGCAAGAGCAACAACGCATCATAAAGCATCTGGTTAACTGGACTGTTAGAAACGATACCGACGACGCCACACATGGTGGACTCCTAAAACAAGAATAAGTAAAACCGATTAAAAATGGATATGCTCCGAGAATTTCTCCGGCAAATAAGGCTTGACTGCCTCTGCCGCCTCGACTGCCCTGCCACTCAACTTGGCCTCGGTCCAGAAAGGTTGTTGGACAATCGTGGTTGTACCACACAACAAGACAACGATGAGCACAATAATCAAACCACGCGCGACACCGAATACACACCCCAACATCCTGTCCATCAACGACAATCCGGTTGCCTTGACCAACTCCTGTATCGCTCGCCCCAACAAGGCAACCAGTAAGCGTGTTGCAATAAACAACACAACAAACGCAATAATCAGACGTCCTGTCTCACTGGTTAATACTTCTGGCAACATATGCGCCAGTTGCTCTGCATAGGCATTCGCCACATATAGCGCGACAATCCAGCCTGCCAAAGATACAACTTCTTTGACAATGCCGCGCAGTGTACTAATCAACACCGAGCAGGCCAATATCAGCAGAACCAGATAATCAAATATCGTCACAGGTCATATGGGTTCGAAAGTCATTAAATTCAAGCTGGAACAAGTGTTGCGTTCAAACCAAGTTTATTGATTCGTGCACGCATTTTTTCTGCCTCGTCTTTTCCTGTAAATGGCCCCACCCGAATACGCGTACGCTCGCCACCTTGTGCTGCAATTTTTTGCGTGAAGGACTTGATGCCGGCATCACTGAGCTTTTTACGCAACTCCGCCACTTTCTCTTGCGACGCCAGTGCTGCGACCTGAATGACAAACTTGTCGCCACTTGCGACCGGTTTTGCTGCCTGTTTATTGTCAACAGCAGCCCCACGCCCCTCAAGAATTGACAGTGCACGTGCCGCATCATCTTGCTTGGCCGGCGCTGTTGGCCGCGGTGCTGCCGGAGGTGTTACCTGCGGTGCGACCTGTACAGGTGGCTTGGCAGCGACAGTCACAGGCGGCTTTTCAGCAACAGGTGCAGGTGGACGTATAGTGCTGACCGGTGCCTGAGAAATCACTTCTTCCAGATCGTCAGTGGCATTATTGGCAACTGTATTGTTGTCCTGAGTGTCGGCCGGCGCTAGCGCTGATGGCGCAGGTGCTACAGATGGCTGCTCTTTGGACGGAATTTGAATGACAATGTTGTCGATTTCGGGATTTGGTTCGGAATCGGACCC
>JAATFN010000205.1 GCA_015655165.1 Betaproteobacteria bacterium
ACAAAGATTTCACGACGACCGAAACGTACAGAGAAAGAGGATGGCGTTTTCTCCAGAGAACAGCGATTATCTACAGCCAAATGCGAATGTGCCATGACAGTAATTCCTATTTGATTGAACGGAAAAGATACTGTATCACAAGTACTGTATAAATAAACAGTACTTTTTATCATTTTTTTACTCCCCAGAAAACCTCTTCCAGCACAGACTGCGACAACTATTCAAGCTTGAACAAAAAATTTTACAACTTTTTTCCGTGGTTCACCGCCAGGCTGCGACTTACATGAGAAACTACCAGCTTTAAGGCATGTCTTGCCTTATAAGGCCCTATTAACAAGACCAATACGGACGCATTACATGATGAAACGTCGAGATTTTCTAACTGCAGGGTCAGCTGCTGCCGCACTTGCAGCACTGGGTATTCCTGTAGAAGCACTGGCAGCAAACCGCTTAAAACTGGGTGTCGCGAGCAACTTTTCTTTTGACACACTCATTACTCAGGCACAAACCATGGCGAAATCGGCTTATCAGCCACCAACGCCATTGTCACGCGAGATCCTGGAAAAAATCGACTACGAACAACACGGTAAAATCCATTTCAACACCGATACAGCACTCTTTGCCAATGGACCGGGATCGTTTCCTGTCACATTTTTCCATTTGGGGCGTTACTTCCAGATTCCTGTCCACATGCATGTTCTGGATGGGTCCGGTGCCACAAGCAAGTCGCGCGAGATCGTCTATGACGAAGCCTACTTTGATATGCCGGACAATAGCCCCGCACATCAACTGCCCAAGGGCAGTGGTTTTGCTGGCTTTCGCTTTCAGGAAAGCCGCAAAGCCGATCAAAAGAAAAAAGACTGGCATAAAAATGACTGGGTAGCCTTTCTTGGTGCCTCCTACTTCCGCGCTATCGGTGACTTATACCAATACGGTTTATCGGCACGTGGAATCGCGTTGGACGTCGCGCAAGCCGGCAAACCGGAAGAGTTTCCAAACTTCACCCATTTTTATTTCGAGCCGCCAAAGGACAACAGCGATACGGTCACCCTCTATGCATTGCTTGACGGTCCAAGTATTACCGGCGCATACCGTTTCACGATGACACGTAAAGAAGGTGTCGTCATGGATATCGATACCGCGCTGTTCTTGCGTAAAGACATCGAGCGCTTCGGCATTGCTCCGGCCACATCGATGTACTGGTACTCCGAAACAGTCAAAGAAGCCGCAGTCGACTGGCGCCCGGAAGTGCATGATTCCGACGGGCTGGCCATCTGGACTGGCACAGGCGAACATATCTGGCGCCCATTAAATAACCCACCGCGCACAACAGCTTCGGCATTTGCCGACAACAACATCCGGGGCTTTGGCCTGTCGCAACGCGATCGTGATTTCGACCACTATCAGGATGGCGTGATGTACGACAGACGTCCTGGTTTGTGGGTGGAACCATTGGAAGGCTGGGGTGAAGGTACTGTGCAGTTAATCGAAATTCCCACCGACGACGAAATCCACGACAACATTGTTGCGATGTGGGTGCCCAAAGCACGTGCGGCTGCAGGATCATCCTACCGTCTGAAGTACCGCCTGCACTGGTTAAAAGACGAACCGTTCCCGTCACCCCTGGCACGCTGTCTGGCAACACGTCTTGGTAACGGCGGGCAACCCGGTCAGCCACGCCCGCAACATGTGCGTAAATTCATGGTCGAATTTAAAGGAACACCGCTGGAAAATCTTCCCTACGGAGTACACCCGGATCCGGTTCTCTGGGCTTCACGCGGCACATTCTCTTACATCTTGACCGAAGCCGTACCGAATGGTGTTGCCGGCCATTGGCGCGCGCAGTTCGATTTGACAGTCGAAGGTACCGAACCGGTCGACATGCGCCTCTTCCTGCGCGATAAAGACGGCAAACCGTTGTCGGAAACCTGGCTCTTCCAGTATCACCCATTTGACCAGAAACATATCTATTGATATTGGACCAGACAAAAAAACGCCGCTATTTCATATAGCGGCGTTTTTTATTGCATATTCCTGCCAACAGACATCAAGGCATGTACTGGCCACCGTTCACATCGATAATCTGGCCAGTCACATAACCGGACAACTGGTCTGACGCCAGATACAGGAATGCACCGGCACACTCTTCAGGTCCACCAATGCGTCCCATGGGGATCGTTTTACGGAATGCTTCCAGTTGTTCAGGTGTCGTAAAACGTTCCTGGAACGGGGTCATGATGACACCAGGTGCAATCGCATTCACACGAATATTCAATGGCAGCAATTCTTTTGCCATACCTTTTGTCAAGGTACTGACAAACCCTTTGGATGCGGCATAAATCAACGCACCCGGGCCACCGCCATGACGTGCGGCTACAGACGTTACGTTGATGATATTGCCATGTCCCTGCTTTTTCATGTAAGGCAATACACTACGTGTGAATGCCACCACCGAACGTGAATTGATTTGCACGATTTCATCAAACAATTCATCGGTTACCGATTCAAGCGGTTCACGTTTGACCAGGCTACCGGCATTGTTGATCAGA
>JAATFN010000336.1 GCA_015655165.1 Betaproteobacteria bacterium
TTCTGTAGTTGCAGGAGCTTCAGTAGCAGCTGGTGCTTCTGTAGTTGCAGGAGCTTCAGTAGCAGCAGGTGCTTCAGCAGGAGCTTCTTCTTTGTTACCGCAAGCAGCTAAAAACAAAGCGAGCAAAGATGCGATCAGCAGATTCTTTTTCATGGATTTTCCTTCAGTTTATTCAGATTGTGATGGGTATAACGTATAACAGGTAGTAATAATAATAGCTCTACGGACGTTTCGTCGAGCATCGAATCCTTAAAAGGGATCATTGCTTCACAACGACAACCTTCCAGCCCGTTATTATAATCTTTTTCATGCAGGGTATGTGTTTTTATGTAAGTAATTGTAATCTTGTTTCGCATTAGTCACACACCTTTATCCCTTTTTCCAAGAAGGGTTTTGTCATTGGTGTGATGGTGTGATATACGGATGTTGTCTCTGATGCAGGTCTTTGGATTATTTCATTTGTGCCAGTACGATCCAGCCGTCTTTATACCACTGATAAAACGTCTCTTGCGCATCATCCGAACTATTGGCGACATCCGCACCGGCCAGTCGCTTGGTATTGGCAAGTCTGGTCAAAAGCGATTTGTCGGTACGTGGCATCGATAATGGCTCACCATTGATAAACAAGTGTTTGCCGTGATAGAGCATGCGGGTTTTACGGCATAGGGCAATACCGTGTTTTTTGGCAGCTTGCAGAAATTTTGTGACCGGCAGTGGTTTGGCAACCGGATCGAAAAACACATTATTTTTAGGTTCGGACAAGTACTGACCAAGGAAAATACTGATATCGTCTTTTGTAAAATGGACTTTATGTAATTCGTCGGCAATACGCGAGATCATTGTTGAGCCTATTTCTGCCGGTTTGGTGACTGCAGTCAAGTCCGGATCGGCGTATATACCGGGTAGATCAATGGCGTCGACCATGAATTGCAGGAACTCTTCTCCCAGTTCCTGATACGCCGGTGCTCTAAACCCGATCGAGTAGGTCATGCATTAGCCAATGGCAACACCTTCATGGGCATATTGGGGTGGCAGATAGAGCATGTCACCAGGTCCCAGCACAAATTCTTCGGTAGGGTTGAAGTTTTTAAGAATCTTTAAAGGCATGCCGTCGACTAATGTCAGATCCTTTTGGGCACCAATACGCCAGCGTCGTTGTCCATGTGCTTGCAGTAAAAAAACATCATACGAATCAAAATGGGGACCGACACCACCACCATCGGTTGCAAAGCTGATCATCAGATCATCGAGACGGGCATCGGGAATAAAGCGAAAGGCATTGAGCAGGTCGGTCGCTGCATCGTTGTAATAATTGGCGCCTTGCAACAACAGGGTCCATGTCTTCTGTTTTAATGACGGTAAACGGTCAAACGGTCCCTGACGCATTTCCCATTGCTGTTTGTGTTCTGTGATCAGGCGTGATTCGACATCATCTTGTGCCGCCAGATCAAAGAGGGCATCGCGGCTGAAAATCGGCGTAAAGCTGGCAATCGCATTGCGAATCAACAATGGTTTTTTATGCCAGTATGTCTTTAAGAATTGTTCGGCAGTGATATTGCCGAGTAAGCTCAATTTTTTCATGATGGTATTATAGGTGCATCAATAGCCATAACGCATCTTTTCTCGACGATGCGGGTTTTTCTTTGCGCAATCCAATCAGCAGGTATAATCTGCCTCAACACTAATTAATGCCATGAAGGAGTGAGCACATGAAAGTTGCCAAAAATACCGTCGTTTCCGTGAGCTACACTTTGTCGGATGCGCAAGGTAACAAGATCGAGGAAAGTCAGGAACCGATGGTGTATCTGCACGGCGGCTATGACAATACACTGCCAAAAATCGAAGAGGCATTGGAAGGTAAGGAAATTGGTGCGGAAGTCAATATTCAAGTCGAACCGGAAGACGGGTTTGGCGAATATCAGGCAGAGCTTGTCAAAATCGAATCATTAGATGCATTGCCGTCGCCAATCGAAGTCGGCATGCAGTTTGAGGGGACACCTGAAAGTCCAGACGCTGCACCGGTGATTTTTACCGTGACAGCAGTTGCAGACGGCAAAGCGGAGTTGGATGGTAATCACCCGTTAGCAGGTATCGCTTTACGTTTTTACCTGAAAGTCGAAGGTATCCGGGAAGCTTCCAAAGAAGAGATCGTCCACCAGCATGTTCACGGCCCACACGGTCATCATCACCATGGTGACGACGAAGGCTATGAAGAGGGTGACCAATTCAGTAGTCATCCGCTGCATTAAATACCAACAGCAGAATGCCGGAATACAACGCAGACAATCGTCTGCGTTTTTTTATGTCTTAAGGTGATGGCAATGCATCGGGTAGTTCGTGATAAGACATGGGCGTGGGCACAATCTTGGGTATGTCGTGTAGCGTTTGCAGCGAAAATAGTGACGTCGCACGCAGGTTGACATGGATGGACATCCATGCAGCATGTGCGGCAACATGGCCGACATTTTTGTCCCAGCGTATGACCTACGGTGTATTGTCACCGGTATCACTATGCACTAATAACACACGTCCTTTATACCCGGCAGCCAGTTTGTGAAACAGTTCGCGCATTTCAACAAATCCGTCACGTTTTTCATGCAGCAAGGAAAGATGTTGTGGTGGTGATGTTAAAAAATCAGCATCACTGAATATCACAATACCGGGAGATTTTTTGACTGTGGCGAGTAAAAACAACCTGTGCAACCAGTCTTTATTGGCAATCAAACGATCTTCAAATTCGCTATTGCGCCCGCCATCGATGATCCAGTGATTGTTTGGTGCCGGGACATTGATTGTGGCAAACAAGATACCGTGGGACTCCCAGCGTGTGTTCTCCGCGTAATTGCGGAACTGGGGGAGAATCGACTGGCGCAATACCGATATATTGTGTTGACCCAAAGATACGGTATCGGGGAAAAACAGCTCGCGGATATGGGTCAGACGGTCTGTAGCAATCGATACCTTGTCTTTATTAAAACAATCGGCCCAGTCAGCACCTGTAATCGACAGCATGACTGCAGTTTCAGATAAATTGAATAAATCATAGCGTTGCTGATACAGTCCATCCGAGCAGGATTCGGAAGACGACTTGATGCCGTTGACGACAACAAACGGGAAGTTGGCCGCATCGGTTTCTGTCAGCGATTTGATCAACAGCGATTCATGCTCGGTATGTGTGAAGGTATTGCTGACTAGGCCGAACATGAATCGTTGTTGCGCATGAGCAGGTGCCGATACAATCATCCATGAAAGCAGAACAGCGCATAAAGTACTGAGTGCTTTTTTCATAAGCAAGTCATCGGGTTACTCGTTAAGTTGTTGTTTTAAATGGTACAACGCTTCTAATGCCTGGCGTGGCGACAACGCGTCCGGATCAATGTCGGCCAATGCTTGCATGACAGCAACAGTCGCAGGATCAACAGCAGCTTCAACGGCATCGGTTTGCGCTTGATTATCGCCCAGACTATGGCTAAATAGGTCGAACTGTGGCATGGTTTGTACAGAATGCGCTTCAA
>JAATFN010000382.1 GCA_015655165.1 Betaproteobacteria bacterium
CCCCTTGACCTGCTCTCTGAGATTAGTACGACAATAATGTAGAGTTTGTCCTTAGGGAGGCAAGCATGAAGAATCGATTTACGGAAGAACAGATTATTGGCGTCTTAAAAGAAGTGGAAAACGGAGTGAAAGTGGCAGAGCTTGCCGCAAGCACGGGATCATCGACGCCTACTATTACAAATGAAATGCGAAATTCGGTGACATGACCGTATTAGAAGCGCAGTGGCTCAAGGCTCTTGAAGCAGAGAATGCCAAGCTGAAGCGACTGCAGGCAGGAACAATGCTCGATAACGCTGCGTTAAGGGATGTTGTTGGCCGAAAGTGGTAAGCCCACAAGCCAGGCGTAACGCAGTTTCCTATGTGATGGGAACCCATGGTGTAGGTGTCACCCACGTTTGTGGGCTGATCGGTATATCCAGGTCGTTGTTTCGACTAGAACGCATCTCATTCCTATTGATGAAATACGTTCTAATGATGATACGGTTTGGGGGAGGGTATGGAAAGATATGGTTAAAGGTAAATAATGGCTAGTGCAACAAGGACAATGAGTCCGTATTTAACGAAATGATAAACGGTGCGATTCCAGTTTTTTAATTTACGTCGGTACTGTCCAGCAAGCCAGACAAAGCGGAATAATTTATTGATGCGGCCAGTTTGGTCTCCAGTTTCATTCGGAGAGCTAGCTGCTGTCATCATGACTTTCCCAAACCATTGATTCACGGAACGCGTCCAGTGATAGCGTAGTGGACGTTCAATATCGCAAAACAGAATGATGCGATTAGTGTCGGTACCGTTTTGTGCCCAGTGCAGGAAAGTTTCGTCAAAAATGACACTTTTCCCATCGCGCCAACTGTAGCGTTGTCCATCAACTTCAATGAAGCAGCGGTCATCGTTGGGTGTGCTTAAGCCAAGATGATAGCGTAATGAACCAGCATACGGATCTCGATGGCGATTGAGTGTGCCTCCTGCTCCCAATTCTGCAAACATGGCAGCTTTGACGCAAGGGATTTGACGTAGCAATGCCGTTGTCTTGGGGCAAAATTGTTCGGCAGAAGGATGGCTGGCGTTATACCATTTCAGATAAAAACGCTTCCATCCTGCTTTGAAAAATGAGTTAAAGCCAGCATCATCATTTTTTTCTGCCGCTTTGATTTTGGAGATGTTGTGCAGGTTAACTGCTTCAGCACGAATGGTTTCCCAATTGTCATCCAGCAGTTTCAGATCCTGAAATTCGCTTGTCGCCGGATAAGGAACTGCAGGAGTTCGCGAGAATGCATATATAAACAGGTTGACTGGCGCCATGATCGACGAGTGATCGAATAGTTGGCGCATGAAAGGCAACCTGACTTTTCCACGGAAGTGAATGAACAGGATGGAAAAAAGATAAATGGCAACAACAACCCATTTCATTGAGTAATCCTTTGGCAGCTTGTGCCGATAGTCCTAATGCAAGATATCAAGAAAGAAATTCTAGGTGTTTCTCTCGTGTGTATCTTGTCGGTATATTGCGATGGAGGCAGTAAGTCGCCTGATCGATTAGAGCGGAACTGACTTAGTGCCATGATAGATAGATTTTACACTATGTGGGTAGGAGGGGGGAGGGAGGTATTTCCTCGTTGATGTTTGTAAAGGCGCCGCTAGTGTGGCGATACGGTAATGATCGCAGTGGGATGTTTGCGCTGATTCGTGCATTTGTTGTCAATAAGAAAGCATTCAATGTTGAGAGCAAAGAATGCTTTTCTGTAATATCACTATCAGGTGACTTGTGGAGCAATAATATTACGAGGGGCTTTGCGGGGTAAACCAGTAAAGCCGAAGTCAATGTCAGGGTGACGCCCGGCAATAATTTCAGCAATAGCACGGCCTGATCCACAACCCATAGTCCAGCCGAGAGTACCATGACCGGTATTGAGAAACAGGTTGCTGAACTTGGTTTTACCAACATAAGGAATGTTGGAAGGTGTTAATGGGCGTAGACCAGTCCAGTAGGTTGGATTGTCGTAGTCGCAGGAGTCGGGGAACAATTCTTTGGTACGGCGAGTAATTGCTTCGCATCGTGTATTGTTAAGCTCGCGGCTATAGCCATTTAGTTCACAGGTACCTGCTACGCGCAGGCGATCACCGAGCCGAGAGACGACTAGTTTGTAGCCATCATCGGTGAGGGATACGGTGGGTGCGGAATCAGGGTTAGTGACCTGATAGGTGGCAGAATAGCCTTTGCCGGGATAGAGCAGCAAGTTAATGCCCAGGGGCTTGAGCAATGGAGTGGAAAAGCTTCCCATGGCAACCACAAAAGCATCTGCGTGCAGGGTTTGATGTTTACCTTCGGAGTTAATGACTTCAACACCAGTAATTTTAGCTGTGGCACCTGCCCCTTGGCTGATGAGGCGTGTCACCATGGTGCTAAATTGAAAGTCGACACCAGCTTGCTCCGCTTTTTTAGCCAGGCCAGTAGTCAGTTTGTAGACGTCTCCAGATTCATCCGATGCGGTGAAATCACCTCCAACAATTTTATTGCGTATCCCGGCGAGTGCAGGTTCTATTCGCACAACTTCATCCGCACCAATTGATTCACGGTGACAACCCAGATCGCGCATCAGCTTCGCTGCGGGCAACGATAATTCAAATTCTTTTTCATCGGTATAAAAATGAAGGATGCCGCGTGCCAGATGATCGTATTGAATGTTGGTTTCGGCACGTAATGCAACCAATGTTTGACGGCTATATTCGCATAGAGCAACAATCTGGCGAATGTTTTTATCGGTGCGAGCAGGTGTGCATTCCCGCAAAAAATGCATAGCCCATTTCCATTGTAGCCATTCGGGGCGGAAGCGATAAAGTAACGGCGCATCTTCTTTTCCTAGCCATTTCAGAACTTTTAGGGGGGCAGAAGGGTTGGCCCAAGGTTCCGCATGGGAAACAGATATCTGGCAACCATTGGCAAAGCTGGTTTCTTGTGCGGCACCTGTCTGGCGATCAATGACAGTGACGTCATGACCTTCTTGCCGTAAAAACCAGGCCGATGCTGTACCGATAATGCCTGCACCCAATACGATGACTTTCATCTAAGCTCTCCTTATGCAATGCAGGCATTGTAAGAATTTACTGATTATTTATGTAGTCAAATTTGCAGCATTAAATTTTATTTTTCAAAAAAAATGAGAGATATTTGTTTAAAAAATAAAGAAAATTGATAAAAAACTTGTTTTTAGGAATTTTTAATTTTCTCTATTTCCATCGCCACGGCCTGGGAAATACTTTGTTCCAATGTTTGCTCCAGGCTGGCTCTGAGTTGGGCTTTCAGGAGGTCTGTCATGTTATCAATGACGATAGCACATTGTTCTCGGATATGTTGCTGCAAG
>JAATFN010000292.1 GCA_015655165.1 Betaproteobacteria bacterium
CAGGTGTTGTGGTGACACCTGGTCTGGATTTTGGGCCATACACAGCCAAGACGCATGTGCGTTTCTCCTATGCGAACTCACTTGAGAATTTGCAGGAAGCAGTACGACGTATTGCAGCATTCCTGCAAAAATAGTCTAACGCTTATATTGCTGTCGTATCTGCGGCTAATCTGGTCATTAATGCAGGTAGCACTGCTTCTTTTAATATAGGGGCAATGTCGGCTTCCGGCAAGTGGGCAGGATAGGTCCATTTCACTTCTGCCAGTTCGGCCAATGGTGTTAACTGGCCATCGTAGTGCCCGTAAAAGATATGAGCACTGACTTGGTGGTCTGCCTCGTTGGCAGCAACAGCTTCAAAGTGCCCGAGGTAGGGTGTGTGCTCTTTGGTGACCTGAATGCCGATTTCTTCCAGGACTTCGCGTTGCATGGTGGCAAATGGCGTTTCGCCTGATTCTGCTTTGCCGCCGGGAAGCATCCAGAAGCGGGTATTGTGTTTACGGACAACCAACAGGCGTCCTTGTTTGTCGGTTAAGCAGACAGCAGCAATGTGTAATGTAGACATGTGTACAGCGTCAAACGGTGATAACGGTGAATCATTGATAGAGGAAAGAGCATACAACAAAAAAGGAGCGCGGGGCTCCTTTTGCTATTTTGATACAAATGAGAGAAGATCGACAAACTTAATACTGGTTGTCTTGATGCTCGTTGACCGTTAATTGTTGTGGGTTGTCTTTGATTTTTACCACAGCAGGTTCGGGTATTTGTGTCGGTATCGGCTTTTCTGTAGCAGTCGAGGTATGAATCGAAATACGTTTGCCGTTGCTAACGCGCTTGAGATTGGCGTATTCAGATAACACTTTCGAGCCATAGCCGCCATCCGAATACATGTCTGCAGCACCGACATACAATTTTAAACCACCTTCAACAGAGCCTGCACGGGCAATATAATCCTTCAGGATATGCGAGCCGACACGTACATTGGCAACCGGGTTGAATGCTGCCTGAACACCACCCAGGCTTTTGAACTTGTCATGGTGGATTTTAGACATGACCTGCATTAATCCTTGTGCACCCATCGGGCTTTCTGCAAAAGGGTTAAAGCGGGATTCGATTGCGATGACCGACAAGATTAATAATGGATCGATTTTAACGTCTTTGGCAATGGAGTAGGAAGTCGATACCAACATGTCAATCGCATCTTCAGCCACGCGATAGCGTTTGGCTAGCCATTGTGTGACCAATGATTGTTGGGGAGATACGTCAGCATCTTTTTTAGTGGTGACCAGTGTTGCTTGAACAGCGTGACCGGTGCCGTCATGCGCGTTAGCATCGGGCAGCAAGTTGGCCAAAGGCTGTTGTTGCAAGACAACCTGTTTTTCCAATGATGTATCAAAAGGCGACATTGCAATGATCTTGTCTGCAAAATCGGGTTTCACAAACATCATGCATAATGTGGCAAGCGCCATGATTCCCAGCACAAATACAACACGTTGCATTGTGCTGAAAAAATATTGGATAGTAAGACGTACTGTCTTAGTGTTGCCTGTCAGTTGCCCGGCAAAGCCGGGCTGTGTTTCAGATGATTGACTCATCGTTGTACCTCCTGAATTGTTGCAATGTCGCGAGCCCAAGTTTTCCCTGATAGGCTGTATTCCATTACAAACAAACTACTGCGGCATATACTGCCAACAGTCAGTGATCTGTTATTGCCATCACCACAATGGGGGCATGTGGGCAAATAACGCAAGTCGTGGTGCATTCCAGCGATATTCATTAGAATGCATTGAAGTGATGCAACCACGAAGGAATGTATTGGCTTGTCTTTTGCGCCGAATACGTTATGTTGCGCGAATTGTAGGAGGCGTCTTATATCAAGTCAACTCTATAAAATTCATTATCTATAACTTTTAGATATGATTTTTATCGAGGTGAATGGTTTGAACCCAATAGAATCAAGCATTTGCCGGAGTTAGCTACCTTAAATGCCAACGATGAAATTAAACGAAATATATATGAAATATTCAGATTTACGCGATTTTATTGCCCAATTGGAGCGGATGGGGGAATTAAAGCGGGTGACAGCACCTGTTTCTCCTCATCTCGAGATGACAGAAATTTGTGATCGCACATTGCGCGCAGGTGGCCCTGCATTGTTATTTGAAAATCCGGTTGGCAGCAATATCCCCGTGCTGGCAAATTTATTTGGTACCCCCAGGCGTGTTGCATTGGGTATGGGGGCCAATGATGTGTCTGAACTACGACGTATCGGGCAGGTACTGTCGATGCTGAAGGAGCCCGAGCCACCAAAGGGTTTTAAAGATGTGTTGGGGTTGACATCGCTGGTGAAAGCATTATGGGATATGGCACCTAAAGAGCGACGTAGCGCACCGTGTCAGGAGATTGTCTGGGAAGGCACCGATGTCGATCTGGCCAAGTTGCCGATCCAGCATTGCTGGCCTGGTGATGTGGCACCATTAATTACCTGGGGGCTGGTCGTTACCAAAGGGCCGACTAAGAAACGTCAGAATCTCGGTATTTACCGTCAACAGGTATTAGGACCTAATAAGGTCATCATGCGTTGGTTGGCACACCGTGGTGGTGCGCTGGATTTTCGTGAGCACTGCATGGTGAACCCGGGTAAGCCATATCCTGTTGCTGTGGCTTTAGGTGCCGATCCTGCAACGATTTTAGGTGCGGTCACACCTGTGCCCGACAATTTGTCGGAATACCAGTTTGCCGGTTTGCTGCGCGGCAGCCGTACCGAACTTGTGAAAGCCATTGGTAGTGAATTGCGGGTGCCGGCGACTGCCGAAATTGTGCTGGAAGGCCATATCTATGCCGACTCCTCACATCCGACAGGCTACGAGCATGCGTTGGAAGGGCCTTATGGCGACCACACCGGTTACTACAATGAACAGGACTGGTTTCCGGTCTTCACGATTGATCGCATCACGATGCGAAGGGACCCGATTTACCACTCGACGTATACAGGTAAACCACCGGATGAACCGGCTGTGTTAGGTGTGGCATTAAATGAAGTGTTTGTGCCGCTTCTGCAAAAGCAATTCAGTGAAATCACCGATTTTTATTTGCCGCCGGAAGGATGTAGTTATCGCATGGCCGTTGTGCAAATCAAAAAATCCTATGCTGGGCATGCCAAACGGGTCATGTTCGGTGTATGGAGTTTTTTGCGGCAGTTCATGTACACCAAATTTATTGTTGTCGTGGATGAAGATGTGAATATCCGCGACTGGAAAGAAGTCATCTGGGCGATTACCACACGGGTTGATCCGTCACGTGACACTGTACTGGTCGACAATACACCGATCGATTATCTGGACTTTGCGTCGCCTGTGAGTGGTTTGGGTAGCAAAATGGGAATCGATGCGACAAATAAATGGCCAGGTGAAACCGCACGTGAATGGGGCACTGTCATTGCCATGTCCGATGAAGTGAAACAGAAAATCGACAGTATGTGGGATACGCTGGGTATTTAAATCGGTTACCGAAGGCGTGTTGGCAACCTGACTGTAAAAAACCGGTGCAGGTATGAGTTGCACCGGTTTTTTGTTGGTGTTGTCGGTCAAGTACATGTGTCGGTGTGGAGCTAACGTTTGCGTTTACCCAACCAAAGACGTACGCGTCGCGTACCTAACACCACACCTGTGATGCTGACGACGAGCCCTCCAAGACTAAGTAAAATCAAGACGATATCGCGCCATAGTGCCGAATGCAGCATGGCCGGTAAATCCCAGCTGTGTAAAAAATTGAATAACCAGCGCCCGACGCGTTGGGAACGATCCACACTCAAGGCCAGGTCACCGGTATACATGTCGATATACAGACGGGTGTTGCCGGCGTCATCAACTTGTATCTTTAACACCGGCAGGCGTCGCTCGCTTGATCCCATCATGGATTCGGGTTGACGACCATAATAATAGGCATCGTCACGCTCCATTACTTCAGCGTTGATGATGGCAGCCGGTATCAGATTTCTTGCGGCTTGCTGCAATGTCTCTCTCGGCCATTGTTGCCATACCTGATAACGACCCGCTTGCATGACAATCAGGCGGGTATTGTTGTGGTCATCTTTGGCCAATAAAAAAGGCTGTTTGTTCAATGTGCGCCAAGAGAGTTCACGCGCAATAAAATCGTGTCGCTGCAATAAACCGATCGCGTCGCCAGCACTGATGGAAAGATGCATGGCACCCGGGCTACTGCCTATGTAGGCCGCATGATCGGGCTTCATGTACTTGGCACTAAATACGCCCAATGGATTCATTGATGCAAGGCCGCTGACAATCCAGGTGAGTACCACCGCACTAAACAGCAATCCGGTGATGTGATGCCAGCGTAAATAAGCGGTCTGGTAGGGCGATTTCGATCCTGACTTATACCTGCCCTTGAAGCGCCA
>JAATFN010000409.1 GCA_015655165.1 Betaproteobacteria bacterium
CAAAGCCGGGAACTGATTTCTCAACACATATGGGATGCAGAATTAATCGACAACATAACGACCTGATGATAAAAACGACCTAGACAATGCACACAAAGCAATCTTTCTATCGTTTCAAATCTAGCAACACAGCCATACCAGCCACTGTTCATGATATCCCGTTGCATTTGAACGGCGCCTGTTAACGCATCTATCCTGCATCGAGTGATTTTCCATGACAATTACCCTATTTGGCATTCCCGATTAGCCTGCCATCCAGAGATGGCAAATACAGCCTATATACGGCAATTATTGTGAAGAAAGTCGATGCACAAACTTGGACAATAAAAATCAGGCAAGGAATAAGGACTGGATTCTATATTGCACGGAATCCAGTTTTTTTAGTTTGATGTGTTGGTAGTGTAGTTAATTGATGTATTTATACAGGATATAGGTTAAACATTTTTTGAAACTCAACAGCTTTTAACTTCTTTAATGGATTTCTTCGACAATCCGAAGTAGAAAATGTGCATCATCCAGTACTTTATTTTTATTTTCTGGAGTCACTAACGACGTTATATCCGGCCGACCTTCAAATGGATCATTAAATGCTCCTAGTGGACTATACCGAATCAAACCTTTTTCGAAAATGTCGATACGGTCTGGACCAAAATATTTATAAAGAATCCTAGGGATTGAATTCATATTCGTTATTATTTATTAGTTTCTTTGCGTATATAACTATTTACCAATAGTTCTCTCAACGATCGTTTCAAATTTAACTCTGCCAATCATCCATCACATTGTTTTTTATGAAGAATTTATACCGGATCGTTTCAATAATCGTTTCACTTCTTGCAAGGTAAAAGTACTGAATACCACCCCCAAAACAGGCATACACCCCTTCCATTCATGATATCCTGTTGCATTTGAACGGCGCCTGTTAACGCGCCTACCCTGTTTCTAGTGATTTTCCATGACAATTACCCTATTTGGCATTCCCAATTGCGATACCGTCAAAAAAGCCCGTGTCTGGCTGGCGGACCATCATGTCGACTTTGTATTTCATGATTTTAAAAAACAAGGCTTGTCTGCGACTGAAGTGAAGAACTGGTTAAAGACCCAATCATGGGAAGTACTGGTCAATAAAAAAGGCACGACCTGGCGCAATCTGACGGACGCACAAAAAGCGGCGACTGTTGACAGCGCAAGTGCGACAACATTGATGGTAGAAAACACCTCTGTCATCAAACGTCCTGTACTGGTCATTGACGGCAAAGCTGTTCAGGTAGGGTTTTCCGATGCACTGTATCAAACGATTTTCAACTAATTTCATTTAAAGAATTGATTGCCATGAGCAGAACGCTCGCATTATCCGAAGAATTAATCAGCTTGTCTTCTGTCACCCCTGACGACAAAGGTTGTCAGCGTCGTCTGGCAGAATTGTTGACGCCCTTGGGCTTTGTCTGTGAAACGATCCGCTCAGGAGACGTGACTAATTTGTGGGCACGTAAAGGCTTAGCGCAACCGTTATTGGTCTTCGCTGGCCACACCGATGTCGTACCAACCGGCCCGGTAGAAAAGTGGCAGTCACATCCGTTTACACCGACACAACGTGACGGCAAACTGTTTGGCCGTGGTGCGTCCGACATGAAAACCTCGATTGCCGCAATGGTTGTTGCCTGTGAAGAGTTTTTAGCTGCCACCCCGAATCACAAGGGTTCGATCGGCTTTTTGATTACCAGTGACGAAGAAGGGCCTGCAACAGACGGTACGGTTGTTGTCTGTAATGCACTAACTGCACGCGGTGAAGTACTGGACTATTGTATTGTGGGAGAACCGACATCCGTGACCCGGATGGGTGACATGATCAAAAACGGTCGTCGCGGTACGATGTCCGGCAGACTGGTTGTCAAAGGTGTACAAGGCCATATCGCCTACCCGCATCTGGCTAAAAATCCGATTCATCTGGCAGTACCTGCTTTAACCGAACTTGCCGCAGAAAAGTGGGATGAAGCGAACGAATACTATGCGCCGACCTCCTGGCAAATGTCCAATATCCACGGTGGCACAGGTGCATCCAATGTGATCCCGGGCGATGTGACAATCGACTTCAATTTCCGTTTTTCGACTGCCAGCACGGTAGAAAGCTTGCAGCAGCGCGTGCATGCCATTTTAGACAAGCATGGTCTGGAGTATGACCTTCAGTGGACTGTTGGCGGTTTGCCGTTTTTAACACCGCGTGGTACGTTAAGCGATGCATTAGCCAAAGCCATCAAGGATGAAACAGGTGTAGACACGGAATTGTCGACAACAGGTGGCACATCGGATGGACGTTTTATTGCGCAAATCTGCCCGCAAGTCATCGAATGCGGCCCCCCTAACGACAGTATCCACAAAGTCGACGAATACATCCAGGTCCGCTTTATCGACCCGTTAAAGAACATCTATCGTAAAACGCTGGAGAACCTGCTGGCTTAATAGTCTTATGTGGATCCGATTATTAACCCAATCGGGTTCACACAAACCAGGCATGTCTGTATGATAGCCATACTGCTATGTTCTGTATGGCCACACGACACGAGTTAGTCAATACACACAGACCACAATTATGTACCGACCGAGAGCCCCCATCATGACGCCCAATAATTTTGCAACAGTACGCGACTTGCTGCGTTATGCGGTCACGCGTTTTAATTCAGAAAAGCTGTTTTTCGGGCATGGGAGTACAAATGCCTTTGATGAAGCTGTCTATCTGATATTGCACACATTGCACTTGCCTTTGGATCAGTTGGAGCCGTTTCTGGATGCGCGCCTATTGCAAAGCGAAGTCGACGATGTGTTGCGTATTATTGAGCGCCGTGCCGAAGACCGTATACCGGCGG
>JAATFN010000368.1 GCA_015655165.1 Betaproteobacteria bacterium
CGCACGGCTATCAGTTGTGATACCGGTAATTTGTACACTGTCACTTTGCACACTGACACCGGTGACCAGCTCTGTACCCAACCACTGCTGCAAACGGGACAATGTTACCTTGATCATATGCCCCCCATCTTGGTTGCACGCGCGGCAAACGCCAGCGCAGCATGGTCGGCGTCAAGAAATGGTTTCTTCTTGCCACCGATATCCTGATACGCTTCATGCCCTTTACCTGCCAAGAGCACCACATCTTGTTTACCTGCATGACGCACCGCCCACAGAATCGCTGTTGCACGGTCTTCTTGCACTTGCGGCTCTTTTGTTTGCATGCCACTGCGAATCTGCTCGATAATCGCCATCGGGTCTTCACTGCGTGGATTGTCACTGGTCAGAATGATCTGATCCGCCATTTCGGCGACATGTCCCATTTGCGCACGTTTACCCGGATCACGATCACCACCGCAACCAAACATGCACCAAAGCTTGCCGCCACGTTGTTGGGCAACCTGACGCAATGCTTCTAGCGTTTTTTGTAGCGCATCCGGTGTATGCGCATAATCAATCACAATTAACGGCGCCTCATGTCCACCGATTTGTTCCATACGCCCTGGCACTGGTGTCAATGTCGCAACCGTTGCAACTGCTGTCTCCCAAATCACGCCCTGACCGAGCAAGACCGCCAAAATACCCAGCACGTTACTGACATTGAACTGCCCGACCAAACGGGTTTTAATCTGCCCCGAACCAAACGATGAATGCACCTGGAACACGGTACCTGTATGACTACTTTTTATACCGGAAGCACGCAGTACATTGACGCCAACAAGCGTCATATCACCCAGCGTATAGCCGATCACCGGTATATTGCGTTGCAACACATGCTCTGCCAGACGCACACCTGCAGCATCATCGAGATTGATGACAGCCTGTTTTAAATCCGGCCAGTCAAACAAGAGCTTCTTCGATGCTTCATACGCAGCCATATCACCGTGATAGTCGAGATGGTCACGTGTCAAATTCGTAAACAACGCCACATCGATATGCAAACCATTCATACGGCCCTGATCAAGACCAATCGAAGATGCTTCAATTGCCAACGATGCAGCACGTATTTTCTTGATTTCTGCCAGCTTACGCTGTAACAGTACTGCATCCGGTGTGGTATATCCGGTTATATCAAACGATTGTGGCTCACCCTTTTGGAATAAACCGACACCCAATGTGCCAATGACCGCAGTCGGCATACTATGCAAACGGGATAATGCCGCACCTAACCAGTACGCACTTGATGTCTTGCCATTGGTACCCGTCACTGCAACCGTCAGCATTTTCTGATCAGGAAATCCATAGTAAGCATTGGCAATATAGCCTGCGACCACTTTCAGATCCGCGACTGCCAGATGCGGCACAATCTCGTCACTACGCCAGACAAATCCACGTGTCTCATAGATGACCGCTACAGCACCTCGTTCAATAGCATCATCGATATAACTCCGTCCATCGGCCTCATCACCCGGATAAGCAATAAAAATGTCGCCTGGCATGATACGACGCGAATCAGATGACAGTTGTGCGACAGGCAATGCCGACAACCATGTCAGCACTTCTTCAACAACTGTATGAATACGGGTGTTATGGATCATCCAGCATCCTCCTCAACAACTTCTTTGGGGATAATGATGTCTGTGACACTGGAGTCTGGCGAAATATTCAACGCCCGCAACACATTGGCAGTCACTGAAGCGAATACCGGACCGGCTGCAATACCACCAAAGTGGGATCCCTTGCTTGGCTCGTCAAGCATGACAGCAACAATAATGCGCGGGTTGGACATGGGAGCAATACCAGCAAATGAAGCAATATATTGATGTACATATTTGCCTCCCTGTATCTTATAAGCTGTACCGGTTTTACCGCCCACGCGGTAACCTGCTACCTGTGCACGCGGAGCCGTTCCTGTTGGACTAACGACACTTTCCAACATGTCACGCATTTGCTGAGCCGTCTTCTCGGAAATCACGCGTGTTCCAATCGGCGTATGCGTGACCTTTTGAAACGACAGTGGCACCATGTCGCCATTGCGCGCAAAAATCATGTAAGCATGTGCCAATTGGATCAGGGAAACAGAAATACCGTGGCCATAACTCATGGTTGCCTGCTCGATTGGACGCCATGACTTATAGGGCCGTACTCGCCCGGCTACCGCACCTGGAAATCCGATTTTCGGTTGCTGACCAAAACCCACTGTTGTAAACATTTCCCACATCGCTTGTGGTGGCATGCCTAAAGCAATCTGTGCAGTACCAATATTTGAAGACTGCTTGATAATTTCTGCTACCGTCAAAATACCATGCGCATGCGAGTCACCAATGGTGGCCGTGCCAATTTTCATCTTGCCAGGTGCTGTCTGGAATTGTGTTTCCGGCTTCACACGCTTGGTATCTAATGCCAAAGCAACTGTGAACGGCTTCAATGTCGAGCCCGGCTCGAACGTATCGGTCAACACACGGTTACGCAACTGCGCACCGGTCAATACCGAACGGTTGTTGGGGTTATAGGTGGGTAAATTGGCTAATGCCAGCACTTCCCCTGTCTTAACATCCAGAACCACAATGCCGCCAGCCTTGGCCTCTGTACGTTCGACAGCGGCTTTCAGTTCACTAAATGCAATGTACTGGATCTTGCTGTCAATCGACAGTGTCAGATCCTTACCGTCATGCGGCTCGCGAATCGCTTCGATATCTTCGACAATACGACCCAAACGATCCTTGATAACGCGTCGGCTACCGTTAACACCCGCCAGCATGTTTTGCGCACCCAGCTCCATGCCCTCTTGCCCAATATCTTCGACGTTAGTAAAACCAACGACATGTGACATCGCCTCGCCTTCAGGATAAAAGCGCTTGTATTCCTTACGTGTTGCCACACCAGGAATACCCAACGCTAAAATCTTGTCGGCTGTTTCCAGTTCGACCTGCCGCTTCAGATACACAAACCCACGATCTGAATTCATCCGTTTGTTCAGATCACTTTCTTTCATATTCAACAACTTGGCTAATTCCTGCAGCTTTTCTTTTGGTGCTGCCTGCATATCATCAGGAATCCCCCAAATCGCTCTGACCGGGACCGATGATGCCAATACTTGTCCATTGCGGTCGAGAATTTTGCCACGTGTAGATGGCAACTCCAGTGTGCGTGCATAACGCGACGCACCCTGCTTTTGTAAAAATTCGGTTGAAATACCTTGCAACCACAATGCACGTGCAACTAACGCAAAAAATGCCATAAACAACACAAACAGCACAACGCGCGAGCGCCATGCCGGCATTTTGACTTTCAACACCGGACTCGATGAGAACGATACGCCGCGAGAAGCCGCAGTACGTGCGCCGCCTAAATTTGTGCGGGGTGGCATACGTGTCATTTGCCCCCCGAGCTCAGATATTGCAGACGATTCGGCGCCACAGGCATCATCTGCAGGTTACTGGAAGCCAGAGACGCAATACGTGCATTCTGTCCCAATGTTGACTGATCCAATTCCAGTTGCGCCCATTCCAGGTCCAACTGGCGTGCTTGCGCTTGTTTACGCTCCAACTCGATAAAAAGGCGTCTGGCCTGATATTGCGAATTCACCATCAACAACGCACATGCCAGCAAAGCGACTGTCAACAGGAAACAGATGCGCCCGCTCATGCCATATCTCCAGGACCGAGCCGCTCGGCAACACGCATCACAGCAGATCGCGATCTCGGATTAGCGGCCACTTCTGCGTCGCTTGGTTTGATACGATCAATCAACCTGCATTCGGGCTGCGGCAAATCGACGGCACGAATCGGCAAGCGACGGTCGGGCTGCTTCACGTGCGCCTTAGACGCCATGAACTGTTTGACGATCCTGTCTTCCAGTGAATGAAAGCTGATCACAACCAATCTCCCATGAGAAGCCATATGCCGAAATGCCTTATCCAGGCCTACTTCGAGTTCCGCAAGCTCCTGATTGATGAAAATCCGGATAGCCTGAAAGGTACGGGTTGCCGGATCCTTACCTTTCTCCCGTGTTTTAACGGTGCCTGCCACGAGAGCGGCAAGCTGCCGTGTGCTTGAAATTGGTTCGACTGCCCGGCGAGCAATAATCGCCTTTGTAATCGGAAAAGCAAACCGTTCTTCCCCATAATCGCGTATCACTTTCTCTAAAATTCTTGCATCGACTGTTGCCAGCCATTCCGCTGCCGACATACCGCGCGTCGTATCCATGCGCATGTCCAACGGCCCATCAAATCTGAAACTAAAACCTCTTGCGGCATCATCAACCTGCGGTGACGAAATACCCAGATCCATCAATACACCGTCAACATGTGCCACACCTTGCGCTGCCAACACGTCGTCTAATGTAGCGAAGCTGTCGTGTACAATCGTGAAGCGCGGGTCTGTAATTGTTTTGGCAGTCGCAATCGCCAACGGATCTTTGTCAAATGCAATCAGGCGACCGTGCTCACCCAACTGCGCCAAAATCTTGCGACTGTGACCACCACGTCCGAACGTACCGTCCAGATAGACACCGTCACGCCGCACTCCATCAATTGCCAACGCATTGACTGCCTCATCTAACAACACCGTGCGGTGCGAAAATTCGGGCACCGATTGCAAAGTCATTTCGTCGCGCCGTTAGTTAGAATGAAAAATTACTCAACACATCAGGCATGCCAGCCTCGACTGCTTGCGCTTCGCTTGCAGCCAACTTGGCGGCATCCCAGATCTCGAAATGACTGCCCATCCCCAACAACATGGTTTCACGTTCTAACCCGACTGCAGCACGCAATTCAGGCGCAATCAGAATGCGACCAGCCGAATCCAGCTCGACATCGGACGCATTACCCAGAAAAATGCGTTGCCATGCACGCGCCGACATCGGCCATGCAGCAATTTGCTCACGATGGCTTTCCCACACAGGACGAGGAAATAACAACAGGCAACCATGAGGATGGCGTGTTAATGTGACACGCCCTTCGCTCTGCACGACAAGGGCGTCACGGTGCTTGGCCGGAATAGACATCCGTCCCTTTGCATCCAGATTTAATGACGACGCACCCTGAAACACAGTATTAATCCTCTTTGCTGTTATGGTATAGGCTCAGAAAAAACCATCTTTCAGCAAGGCAATAAATTTACCCCACAAAATGACACTTTTTCACACTATTATCCACTTTAGAGGATGCACTAATACAGGTCAAGCAATATTCATATTGAGAATGTAGATTTTTTTAATAAAGTCAAAGACTTAGCGCAGCTATCTCGAAAGACATTAAACGTTTTTTTCTACAAAATTAAAGACTTAGCGTATTTTGTGAATGTAGTACCTGAGAAAATTAACTGGTTTCATTAAGTTACACATTGAACAAGCACATTTCTCATCCATGCAAAAGACAAACAAACATCGATAAAACAAGGGGGTAGCTTTGCATTACCTTCCACACTTCAATGATCACTTTAAGTAGGCAAGCTGATATTGCCCGCCTGGCGATATCCGAATAACGCGTGTCTTTTCAGCTCTTCTGAAAAGACACGGTCAAGAGACGTTGCCAAACTGCAAACCACTACCTATAATTGAGAGTAATTCCCATTTACAAAAAACCCATCGTGAGCGCACCGGATTACGCTTCCTCTCATCAGGTTGAGCATCTTTATTGCAACCATCATTCATGGCTGCAGGGATGGCTACGTAAAAAACTGGGCAATACGTTTGATGCGGCAGATCTGGCACAAGATGTATTCATGCGTCTCTTGCGCAAAAAAGAGGCGGAACCAGCCCAAAATTTGCGTGAACCACGTGCCTACCTGACGACAATAGCCCGTGGTCTAGTTGTTGAACACTGGCGTCGACGCGAACTGGAACAAAGCTGGCTGGAACTACTTGCGACCATGCCCGAACCGGAAGTCCCATCGCCAGAAAGCCGTCTGATCTTTCTGGAAGCATTAGTCAGCATCGACCAGATGTTGGCCTCATTAAAGCCGCAAGTACGTACTGCTTTTTTACTCGCGCAACTAGAAGGCCTGACCTGCCCGCAAATTGCAGAACGTATCGGCAAATCAGTCGCGACTGTCGAGCGGTATATCGCCAGCGCCTTGCGACATTGCTATACCTTACGCTTTGAATCACTGTAATGGGTGCATCCAAATCCCACCAATCAAACACCATTGATACATGTATTGTCGATGCCGCCATCAACTGGGCGATCAAACTTAATTTCAATACACCGTCAGCCGAAACGAGTACCGCGTTCGAGCACTGGCTACAGGAACAACCATCCCACGCTACTGCATGGCACCGTATCCAGTCACTAAAAAACGATTTCTCGCAGTTACCGAATAAATTGGCATTAGATACCTTGCAAGCGACCGAATCCAAACGAGAGATCAATGGTTTGAAACGACGCCAGATCATCAAGCTGTTATGCTTGGCTGGCATCACCGTATCAACTGGTGTCATTGCCGAAAAGCAGATGCCATGGCAGCGCTTATTAGCAGATTTCAGTACCGTCACAGGTCAACAACGCACCATCACGCTGGCAGATGGTACGGTGATTGTTCTCAATACCGATACAGCCATTGGCACCGAGTTCGACGATAACATACGCAAAATCACCCTGTATCGGGGAGAAGTCTCTATTTCCACAGGTAAAGACAGCCAGTTTGCGACAAAACGTCCATTCTGGGTCACAACACCCAATGGCAAACTACAAGCAATTGGCACACGCTTTACAACAAAACTTGGTCAACAGCACACGTTTGTGAGTGTCGAAGAAGGTGCCGTATCGTTACATCCTGTCTCAGGCAACACCACTGTCATTGTCAAGGCCGGGGAAAGCTGGCAATTCAATGACAACAAGATCAATCAGATTACCGAGCAGAACATGACACCCAATAGCTGGGTCGATGGCGTCATCGCCTGTAAAAATATGCGTATGGACGACTTGCTGACCGAGTTATCGCGCTACCGGGTCGGTCGTATTTCTATCGAC
>JAATFN010000207.1 GCA_015655165.1 Betaproteobacteria bacterium
CAGCGGGCTTTACTGTGTTTGGATGTGATCTGAGACAAGACATACTTGACCAGTTTGCCAAAGCCGGTGGCAAGATCAGCAAAACCCCCGCAGCACTGGGCAAAGAGATCAAGGTCGTCATCACACTGGTTGTCAATGCCGAACAGACCGACAAGGTGCTGTTTGGAGAAGAAGGCATTGCATCGACATTACAGGCTGGCAGTGTGGTCATTTCCAGTGCGACAGTCGCGCCCGAATTTGCGATTGCAACAGCTGCACGTTTATCCGGCATGGGGCTACTGATGCTGGATGCGCCGGTGTCCGGCGGTGCGGCGCGTGCAGCAACGGGTGAAATGACGATGATGACATCCGGTCCTGCCGAAGTCTATGCAAAGATCGAGGATGTATTACAAGGCATGGCCGGTAAAGTGTACCGGCTGGGAGATGCTTACGGGCAAGGATCCAAGGTCAAAATCATCAACCAGTTGTTGGCAGGGGTACATATTGCCGCATCGGCAGAAGCGATGGCATTGGGGCTACGTGAAGGTGTGGATCCGGATGCACTGTATGAAGTCATTACCAATAGTGCCGGCAACTCCTGGATGTTTGAAAATCGTGTTCCCCATATTCTCAATGGCGATTACACACCGCTGTCTGCAGTGGATATCTTTGTCAAAGATCTTGGGCTGGTATTGGATACGGCAAGAAGATCCAAATTTCCGTTACCGTTGTCAGCTGCTGCACACCTAATGTTCATGATGGCATCGACAGCCGGGCATGGCAGTGAAGATGATAGTGCGGTCATTAAAATATTTCCCGGTATCACACTACCAAGTACGCGATAAAGGAAACAGCGATGTCTAAAAATCAGCCTTTATTGGGATGTATTGCCGACGACTTTACAGGTGCGACCGATCTGGCAAATATGCTGGTGCGCGGTGGTATGCGTACAGTGCAGACGATCGGCATTCCCAAAGAGATACCGGCAGTTCAGGCCGACGCATTCGTTGTGGCACTGAAGTCGCGTACGATTGCTGCATCTGATGCGGTAGAACAATCCCTGGTGGCCTTGCGCTGGTTGCAGCAACAAGGCTGCAGGCAATTTTTTTTCAAATACTGTTCGACCTTCGACTCAACAGATGCCGGCAACATCGGTCAGGTTACCGAAGCGTTATTAACAGCATTAGGGACGACATTTACGATTGCATGTCCGGCATTTCCGGAAAATGGTCGCACCATCTATCGTGGCTATTTATTTGTTGCCGATGTGTTGTTGAATGAATCGGGAATGGAAAACCATCCGTTAACGCCAATGACGGATGCGAATCTTGTCCGTGCATTGCAACGGCAAACATCGAAAAAAGTCGGTTTGCTGCGTTACGACACGGTAGCCATGGGTGCGACAGCAGTACGGGAACATATTGCCACATTACAACAAAACGGTGTGACGATTGCCATTGCTGATGCCGTGTCTGACAAAGATCTCACGACATTGGGTGAGGCATGTGCCGATTTGCCATTGATTACAGGCGGCTCCGGTATTGCACTTGGTTTGCCGGAAAATTTCCGGCGTGCAGGTCTCTTGGCAGACAATGGACAGGCCGCAATATTGCCTGTGATACCAGGCTATGCAGCAGTGTTGGCAGGCAGTGCATCAAAGGCGACAAATGCGCAAGTCGATCACTGGACAGCCAAACATCCCGCGTTCAAAATCGATGCATTGGCTTTGGCAAGCAATAACCATATCGTCGCTGATGCACTCGCATTTGCACAACGCTATATCGATACAGAACCGGTATTGATTTATGCCACGGCAACCCCTGACTAAGTCAAGGTAGTGCAGCAACAACTGGGTGTAGAAAAGGCAGGGCAACTGGTCGAACAAGCATTAGCCGATATTGCAAAAGGCCTCTATGCGTTCGGTGTCAGACGCTTTGTGGTCGCAGGCGGTGAAACGTCCGGTGCGGTAGTACAGGCATTGCATATCAATGCATTGCGTATCGGCCCGCAAATTGATCCGGGTGTGCCGGCAACGTCGACACTGGATACGCAGCCAATTGCCCTGGCATTGAAGTCGGGTAACTTCGGTGCCGTGGATTTTTTCGAGAAAGCATTGCGTGTGCTTGATGGAGGTGCCGGATGAGTGTTGTTCAAAGCGAAAGTGCATTACGCGAAGAAATCTGTCGCACAGGTGCCAGTTTATATCAGCGTGGCTACACGGTAGGTTCTGCCGGCAACATCAGTGCACGACTGGAAGATGGCTGGTTGATTACACCGACAGACGCATGTCTGGGTTTTCTGGATCCGGCAGAAATTGCCAAAGTCAGTCATGACGGGCAATGGTTGTCAGGTGCGAAACCATCTAAAACACTGACGTTGCATCGTGCTGTGTATGACCATCAACCTTCAGTGCAAGGTGTCGTGCATACGCATGCCACTTTTCTGGTAAATCTGACATTAACCGGGGTATGGAAAGACACTGATATTTTGCCACCAATTACACCTTACTATGTGATGAAGGTCGGCCATATTCCGTTGATTAAATACCAGCGCCCGGGAGACCCTGTCGTTGCAAAGCAAGTGCAGGCATTGGCAAATTCGGTGCGTGGCGTGTTATTGGAAAGACTGGGGCCGGTCGTGTGGGAGCGTAGCGTGTCCAAAGCAGCCTATGTATTGGAAGAGATGGAAGAGACTGCCAAACTGTGGCATTTGTCGGGCAGGCAGGAACAACCACTCACCAATGAGGCGATCGCAGAATTAAATCACGTATTTCATGCGAATTGGTAACAGGTGGAAAAGCGACACGACATCTTTGTCCGGATGCAATGTGTACTGAAATCATGAGAGGAAAAGACAATGTTACGTTTTGCTGCGAACTTAAGCATGATGTATAACGAGTATGGCTTTCTGAATCGTTTTGCCGCAGCGGCCAAAGACGGTTTCGAAGGGGTGGAATTTTTATTTCCCTATGACTATCAGGTCGGGGAAATCAAGCGTCGTCTTGAAGACAACGGATTAACACAAGCATTGTTTAATGCCCCACCTGGTGCATGGGAAGCTGGCGAGCGTGGTATTGCATCCTTGCCGGGTCGAGAAGCTGAGTTTAAACAGACCATTGAACAGGCACTGTCTTATGCCACCATATTGGGGAGCAAATCATTGCATGTGATGGCAGGCTTGATTCGGCCGGAACAACAGCGTGCCCAACATCGTGATGTGTATGTATCCAATCTGGCTTATGCGGCGAAGCAGGCACAGTCGGCAGGCATTACGATTGTGATTGAACCGATTAATACACGCAATATTCCGGGTTTTTTTCTAAACAGGCAAGATGAGGCGCAAGTCATTTGCAAAGAAGTCGGTGCGACAAATCTGAAGGTGCAATTTGACTGTTACCATTGCCAGATTGTTGAAGGTGATGTGTCTGTCAAACTAAAACGCGACATTGCCGGTATCGGCCATATCCAGATTGCAGGTGTACCGGATCGTCATGAGCCGGATGTGGGGGAAGTGCATTACCCTTATCTCTTTCATGTCATGCAGGACATCGGTTATCAGGGCTGGATTGGTTGCGAGTATATTCCTGCCGCAGGTACCTCTGCAGGGCTTGGTTGGTTGCGTACTTTGGCAGACCAAGGTGTGACAATATTGCGACCACGTTAATAGGCTAATACGCATAAAAAAGTGGGTGTATATCGTGATTTGTCGTGGTAACGCGTCATGATTGCACATACGATTGTGCCGTAAAGGTTGTATTGGCAGCATGCATGAGTAGTTCTCGCACGATGGATTCTTCACGTTTTGAAATTGCTTCATTGAGCTTATCCGATAGCGCAAGAAAAGCCGTATCGGATAAATGTGGTTCATCGGCTTTCATGATTTTAGGGTGGGATGTTGTCGTTGCATTGCTGTTGGAAATCAATAATTCCTCATACAGTTTTTCACCTGGTCGTAGTCCCGTGACGGCAATACTGATATCGCCTTGCGGGTTATTCTCGTCACGCACCGTGTGGCCTGCCAGATGGATCATGTTGCAGGCAAGATCGATGATTTTGACGGGTTCACCCATGTCCAGCAAAAATATTTCTCCGCCCTTAGCAAGACTGCCAGCCTGAATCACCAGTTCTGCTGCTTCATGAATCGACATGAAGTAACGCGTGATGTCGGCATGTGTGACAGTCACAGGACCTCCCTGTGTAATCTGCTCCTTGAACAGGGGAATGACAGAACCCGAAGAGCCCAATACATTACCAAAACGTACCGCACAAAAATGCTGTTGGCGATGTTGTTGTTTGATCTGGCACGCATAATATTGCACAATCATTTCCGCATACCGTTTGGTTGCACCCATGACATTGGTCGGGCGTACCGCTTTGTCTGTGGAGATTAATACAAAATTATCCACTTTGGCTTCAAACGCTGCTTTTGTGATGCGCCAGGTACCAAGTACATTGTTGGCAGCACCCTCCAGGGCATTGATTTCGACTAAAGGGACGTGTTTATAGGCTGCTGCGTGATAGATGGTATGGACTTGATGCGACTGCAGTAGTTCGGTTAATTGTTCCGCGTTCATCACAGAACCAAGACATGGAGTGATTTTGCAATCACTCTTGGATGCAAGCATGCGATGGATATGGTAAAGCGCATATTCACTGACTTCGAACAACAG
>JAATFN010000133.1 GCA_015655165.1 Betaproteobacteria bacterium
AGTTCGCAACATAAGCCTCGACCATCTCGATTTGTTCGTTATTGTGCACTGCAAACTGGATATGATGGTCGACACAAGTTGCCAAATCTGCCGCATCAAAAAAACTCTCCAGCAATAGCAATTCCTTTTTCCAACCGGCTTCACGCAGTTGAACTGCGTAATCGATTTCGATTAACGCCAGCCCATCGGCGTCGCTAAATGCATGCATGGCACGTAACAAACCATGACCATAGGCATTGGCTTTGACAACAGCCCAGACTTTGGCAGGTCCTGCTTGTTGTCTGGCAACGGATAGATTATGACGTAAAGCGGAAAGATCAATGGTTACAACAAGTGGTCTGGGCATAAAATGACGTAATGACTATAGACAATAGTAGAGAATTCCCATGTCGGGATCCCCGTTTATTTTACTCGTTTCGGTACGACACAAGCCAGCTTATCGGTAATAAAGCAATATATGGTAACAAGACCACACATACCAAAAAAGCGTGCGCATAATGCAGCAACGTAGTCCTGACCAATCTACCGGTATTCCTCCCCTTCTACCAACTTTTTATGAAATTTTGCACGAGAAGTTACTTATATCTCGAACAGGTTTCATGGTATAAAGTTGAGTTGACATAGCTTGTTACACTTAAATTCGAATGAATAAAGGCTTTTACACCATCATGGCGGCGCAGTTTTTTTCGTCGCTAGCGGACAATGCATTATTGATTGCTGCAATTGCATTATTGATACAAATGGACGCGCCTGAGTGGATGACGCCGCTGTTAAAGCTATTTTTTGTGCTGTCCTATGTGTTACTGGCAGCATTTGTTGGTGCATTTTCCGATGCGTTTCCCAAAGGCCGGGTGATGTTCATCACCAACCTGATCAAAATCGCCGGTTGCGCGATCATGTTTTTTTCTGTGCATCCTTTAATCGCCTATGCAGTAGTTGGTTTTGGTGCGGCAGCCTACTCTCCTGCCAAATACGGCATTTTAACCGAGCTGCTCCCCCCTGAAAAACTGGTTGCTGCCAATGGCTGGATTGAAGGTTTAACTGTCGCTTCCATCATTTTGGGTACCCTGTTGGGAGGCGCATTGATCAACGAGCACGTGGCAGCTGTACTGCTCTCCTTTGATACATCGCTTGTCCATATCCATGTCAATACCCCGACCGAGATGGCGTTACTGGTCATCACATTGATCTATGTACTGGCGGCCATCTTCAATTTACGTATCCCCGATACAGGTGCACGCTACAACAATAACCAGGCAACCCCGATCAAACTGGTCATGGGTTTCGTCAGTTGTATCAAAATCCTGTGGAGCGACAAACTGGGGCAGATATCGTCGGCAGTCACCACCCTGTTCTGGGGAGCTGGTGCGACATTGCAGTTCATCGTTTTAAAATGGGCCGAACATTCACTAGGCATGGCTTTGGATAAAGCAGCAGTGCTGCAGGGAGTTGTCGCAGTTGGTATTGCCATTGGCTCGATTGCTGCTGCACAGTTTGTTCCGCTTAAAAAATCCCTGTCCGTGATGCCGCTTGGCATTGCAATGGGCGTTGTTGTCATGACAATGACCCTGGTCCATTCAGTCTGGTTTGCCTATCCGCTCTTAATTATCATTGGTGCATTGGCAGGTTATTTTGTGGTACCGATGAATGCATTACTGCAGCACCGTGGCCATGTTCTGATGAGTGCGGGCAAGTCAATTGCCGTACAGAATTTTAACGAGAATCTATCGATTCTGGTCATGTTGATGCTCTACGCCGTCATGATCAAAATGAATCTGAATGTGAACGTTGTCATTGTCCTGTTTGGTTTATTTGTCGCAGCGGCAATGGCCTTGGTCATGTGTTGGCATGCATCAAATCAACGCAAACACGACTCGTTGGGATTGATTGGCGAAGCCAAACACTAAGCCGTCTGCCGCTGCATGGTGGCAATTGCACGCTGGTGCCAGTCGTCTGGCACCACAAAACCCCGGTCCACTTCCAGTGCGACACCATCGTCGACTCTGCATATTGCAACCATGACAGGCGATGGACTAAGCGCGAACTGTACGGCAATGCTGATTTGCAAATGCGCAGCTGTCACCGTCTTTTCTTCTGCAAGTCTGGCAGGCGCCAACCAGTCCAGGCGAGACAGGATTGTATAACGCAATCCCGGATCCAGCTGCAGCTCGGACAAGCCGCACCAGAAGCCCCGGCAATGATCTTTTGCAATCCCCAACGTGTCAGGCAATGTGGTTTGCCTATCATGATAAAACAGCCAGCCTTTAATCAATGCTTTCGCACTACTGACAGGAACCGGCAAGTAGGGTTGTGCGGCAGGATGCTTTGACAGCATTAACTGCTGCTGCAGGATTTTTGTAATTTTAAGACCTAAAGAATCGGCCAGATTCGGCCCGACAAACGTATCGAGTTGCCGCACAAATGCCGATGGTTCCAGCAAATAGAATTTCGTTGCCAACTCCCAGTGCTCGATGCTGGCAATACTTGTCCCTTGCACCAGAAAATCGAATTCCCCGATCGTTTTATTGGGGCCGGCCCTCACCTGCACGTTATGTGCAATCAAACGCCCTTCATGTGCCAGATAAAAACCAAGCAGTTTTTCTGCATAGCGCCCCAAACGTGCCGAAGGCTGATCATTAACGACTGCATGTAACGCCGATGGATCGTGATCGAGCTTGGTTAACCAATGCGCAACCGGTGAACTGACCGGTCCCAGCGACATCAGTTGTTGATGCCAGCACAGGGCATCTACGTCGAGTAAATCGGGAGAATCCAGCAGCCCCGCCAAAGCACGTACATGCGGGTCGCGCAAATGATGCCAGCGGGTATGATAACGTGCCTGAAAGGATGGTGTGGGCACCGTTATTGCACCGTACCGTCATAAGCACTCAATGCCAGACACAAATCTTTCCATGCCTGTGCCTTGTCTTGTGGCTGACGCAGCAAGTAAGACGGATGGTAGGTCACAATCACCGGCAAAGATTCATAATGATGGATTTTACCGCGCAACTTGCCAACAGACACAGCCGGATCAATACCCAGCAAAGCCCATGCAGCTGTGTGCCCCAAAGCCACAATCACCGTTGGCTGCACCAACGCGATCTGGCGTTTCAGATACGGAAGACATGCCGAAACCTCTTCTTGCGATGGTAGACGGTCTTTACCCTTTTCGTCGGTCGGACGGCATTTAACGACATTGGCAATATAGACATTCTCGCCACGCTTCATATTCAACGCCAACAACATATTGTCCAGCAACTGACCGGCCTTGCCGACAAACGGCTCACCCTGTATATCCTCGTTGCGTCCAGGTCCTTCACCGACAAAAAGCCATTTGGCTTTCTGGTCACCAACACCAAAGACGGTATTTTTTCTGCTCTCGCATAACCCGCATTGTTGACATACAGCAACAATTCCTTCTAATAAAGGCCAATCCATGTCAGACACATCGACATGTGTTGCAATCTTCTCGTCGAGACTATCAGTGTGCGGTATTGGCATCGGTGAAACGGATACCACCGCATCCGTCTCGCCCAGCCATGAAGGCGGGCCATCCATCTCGATAGATGGTTTGGATAGGACAGCCGACGCTGGCGTCACAGATGCGGCATGTGAAGGCGTTGTCGCCTTCTTGAGGCTCACCGCTTGAGAAGGTATTTCTTCAAGCAGGGTAATAGCGCCCGCAGACTGGTCTTGTAGGTGACGGCGCACCCACAATGGTCCCAATCCCATTTCGTCTATTATGTTTGATGGTTGATTCATCATAAAACGGCATTGCAATCAAAGTAATAACTGCATCACGATCGC
>JAATFN010000087.1 GCA_015655165.1 Betaproteobacteria bacterium
ATGGATCACACATGTCGCACCGGCGTCGACCACCACATCCAGACCATCACGAAACGGGAAGAAAGCGTCGGATGCCACGGCAGAACCTGCCAATGTCAGACCGGCATTTTGTGCTTTGATCGATGCGATACGTGCAGAGTCAACACGACTCATCTGACCAGCACCGACACCCAGTGTCATACCGTTAGCACAAAATACGATCGCATTCGATTTGACAAATTTCGCAACGCGCCATGCAAACATCAGATCTTGCAACTGTTGTTGTGTTGGTTGTTTCTTGGTCACAACGTTGATCTCTGCCGGTAGGACATTTTTCGTGTCTGGTGACTGCACAAGCAAACCACCGCCAACACGTTTGAAGTCATACCGGTTCATACCTGTGCCCAATGGAATTTCGAGCAAACGCACATTGTGTTTTGCGGCAAACACTTGTTTGGCTTCTTCGGTAAACGAAGGTGCAATCAATACTTCGACAAATTGTTTGGCAACAGCTTGTGCTGCTTGCCCATCCAACTCGCAGTTAAATGCAATAATGCCACCGAATGCAGATGTCGGATCTGTTTGTAATGCTTTGCTGTATGCTTCAAGCGCTGTCTCACCAATTGCAACACCACACGGATTTGCATGTTTGATAATAACGCAAGCAGTCCCTTCGAATGTCTTCACACATTCCCAAGCAGCATCCGCGTCGGCAATATTGTTGTAAGACAACTCTTTGCCTTGCAGTTGATGGTAGTTCGCCAATGCACCAGCAACAGGATTCAATTCACGGTAAAACGCTGCAGACTGGTGCGGATTCTCACCATAACGCATGTCTTGCACTTTATCGAACTGCAGATTCAATGTGGCTGGATAAGCACTACGCGTTGTATGCGATTTATCTTCACCCAACGAAGTAAAATAGTTGGTAATCGCGCCATCATACTGCGCTGTGTGTGCAAATACTTTTTTTGCCAGCGCAAAACGGGCTTCATAGTTCAAGTCACCTGTCGACTTCAGTTCATCCAATACAGCGGTGTAGTCAGCCGGATCACACAACACAATCACGTCCTTGTGGTTTTTAGCAGAAGAACGCAGCATCGCAGGGCCGCCAATGTCGATATTTTCAATGGCATCTTCCAAAGAACACTGGTCTTTGGCAATCGTTTGTTGGAACGGATATAAATTGACGACAACCATGTCGATCGTCGGAATCTTGTGGGTCTCGAGTGCTGCGACATGTTCCACAACATCGCGACGGGCTAAAATACCGCCATGAATTTTGGGATGCAATGTCTTTACCCGACCATCAAGCATTTCCGGAAAACCCGTGTATTCAGCCACTTCGGTGACTTTAACGCCATTGTCGGCCAGCAGTTTGGCAGTGCCTCCTGTCGACAGAATGTTGACACCAAGGGCGACAAGTTCACGGGCGAACTCGAGCACACCAGCTTTGTCGGAAACAGAAATAAGTGCTTGTTTGATCATGATAGGCAATACATTGTTAAACGAAAAATCCTGACAACAACGTGTCAGGAGAATGGGGAATTTAGAGGAGTCCGTGTTGCTGCAATTTCTTGCGCAACGTATTACGGTTAATACCGAGCATTTCTGCTGCCTGCGACTGATTTCCATCAGCACGCGCCATCACAGACTCGAAAAGTGGTTTTTCAACCGCGAGTACCACCATGTCGTAGACATTGGATGCTTTTTGTTCGCCCAAATCCCTGAAATAGCGTTCCAGGCTACTTTTAACGACGTCTTCAATACTTTCTTTACTCATTACACTAATATTTCTGCTTTTATAAAAACGACTGTTTATCAAATACAAAAGCCGGTGGCATTATGCCGCTAGCGCGATATCTGTCTGACTATATTGGAGTCTCGAACCATATGCCAACTGCGATTCGAAAAACTCCCTGACAGCTTGCAACTGTAACTGACAGTCTTCCAGTAGATTCATCCGCTGACGAAACGCCTCGCCACCCTGCAATTCTCTCACATACCAACCGATATGCTTACGTGCAGTTCGCACTCCGAGATACTCACCATAAAACGCATAATGCGCTTGCAAGTGTTCATCCATCAAGTGCACGACTTCTGCCACATCCGGCGCAGGCAGATACGTGCCTGTGCGTAAAAAGTGCTCTATTTCCCTAAATATCCAGGGACGCCCTTGGGCAGCACGCCCCACCATGATCGCATCGGCACCGGTATAATCTAGTACCGCTTTTGCCTTGTCTGGAGATGTAATATCCCCATTCGCCACAACCGGTATCGATACTGACGCTTTAACAGCAGCAATCGTATCGTACTCGGCCTCTCCCCGATAACCGTCAGCACGTGTTCTACCGTGTAAGGTTAACATTGCAATACCGCTTTGTTCCGCCAGTCTGGCAATCGCCAATGCATTTTTATGTGCACGATCCCAGCCTGTACGAAACTTTAATGTTACCGGTACATCAACTGATCTGACTACAGTGTCCAGAATGTGCCCCACCAGTGACTCGTGTTGCAGCAATGCTGAGCCACACCAGCTATTACAGACTTTTTTAACCGGACACCCCATATTGATATCAATAATCTGGGCACCATGATCCACATTGTATTTTGCACACTCTGCCAACATAGCAGGATCCGCGCCAGCTATCTGTACGGCTCTCGGTTCCATCTCGCCAGCGTGATTGGTACGACGCGCCGTTTTTTCGCTATGCCACAACTTCGGGTTCGATGCCGCCATTTCCGACACGGCATACCCTGCGCCCAGTTGTTTACACAACTGCCGAAAGGGTCTATCTGTCACACCGGCCATCGGTGCGACAAAGACGTTATTTCGCAAGGAATAAGAACCTATGATCACAGGAGCACTTTTAACAGCATACGGGAAACTGTTATTTTAACGCGTTTGTCCTTATCTCCCAAGCCATCCTTGCCAACTAAATCCTATCGGTCGACTTCATCTAATGCACTACCCCCCAAATGGGATATGTCACTCCACTGCACCACTTGCAGACGACTACCGTCCCAGATCAGGCGATTGATACTCGCATTTAACATGTCAAAATCACGCGGTACATTTAATGCAAGACCCGACGCACAACGATAAATACAGTCCAATACTCCACCATGCGCGACAATCGCGATTTTGCGATATACCCCTGATGCGACAATGCGTGTGACTGCATTTTCCACACGGTCATAAAATTCCTGCAACGTTTCAGCGACACGTTCACCCTCAGGAAATCTGGCATCAATATCCATTGCACGCCAACGCATGTAATCATGCGGATACTGGATGGCGATATCCTGAGGCCGCAATCCTTCAAATGCACCAAAGCAGCGCTCACGCAAACCACCATCTTGTTGTATTGATAGGTTGTGCGGCTTGGCGATGGCTTGTGCTGTTTGCACAGCACGTTGTAAATCACTCGTAAATATAGCATCGAATGTTTCCGGTGCCAGCGCACGGCTCAATGCAGTCACCTGCTTTAAACCCGCGCTGTTTAAAGGGATATCGATATGCCCCTGCATCCTTTTTTCCGCATTCCAGTCAGTTTCTCCGTGTCGGATCAATACAATCTCTATCATGCTTGACTAGATCAATTCCGTATTTAATGTATAGGTACCTGTAATACGTGATTTCGCCAGAATATGGCCCTCGATCAGGCTTAACACTTCCGCACCGGTCAAATTCCCCTGTACAGTCAACCTGTCGATATTCAAGGCATACAAGGTAAACGCATAGTGGTGCAGCAATGCATCATTCCAGGGAGGACACGGACCGTCATACCCGAAATAGTCCCCTGCCATATCGCCATCACCCGCAAAAAACTTTGTGTAATCGTTGATACCTTGACGGGATCCGGCTAATACACCGGACTTGATTTCAGGGCCAGGCTTACCACGTGCCTGCACACCATCACTTAACGCCCCTGCGGCAAGCGTTGTCACATTCGCAGGAATATCTACCAATATCCAGTGGTAAAAATCAACACGTGGCAAATTTGCCGGTACAGTCTTACCATCGATGTTGACATCGTCACCAGCCGAAGGGACATCAGGGTCGACACAAATCAACACAAACGATTTCGTCCCTGCTGGGACATCCGACCAAGCCAGATGAGGATTACGGTTTGCCGACAAACGGATGTGACTCTTCGGATCAACGATGGCAAATGCATTGTCACCCGGAATTGCTGCGCCATCCTTGAATGAATCGCTCCAGAGTTTCATGTCTACTCCCTTCAAGGTAAAAAAATAACACCCCTACAGACAAGTACGTATCCTTCTTCTATGAAAAATCTCACTATTTATTGCGAGAATACCGGTCTGATTTGCAACCAGAATGTCACCGGTCCGTCATTGGTCAATGATACTTGCATATCTGCTGCAAACACGCCTGTTTCTACAACAGAATACTTATTTCTCGCCTGCGTTACAACATAATCGAACAAGCGCCGTGCGACGTCAGGTACTGCAGCCGGTGTAAACGAAGGTCTCGTACCAGACTGTGTATCTGCTGCCAACGTGAACTGTGGCACCAGCAGCAATCCTCCACGCACATCGACCAAACTACGGTTCATTTTACCCGTTTCGTCGGCAAATACCCTGTAAGCCAATAATTTAGTTAACAGTGCATCAGCCTCTTTCTCTGTATCACCACGTTCTGCACACAACAACACCATCAGTCCAGCAGAAATCGTGCCAACAACTTCGCCTGCTACAGCGACTTCAGCATGCGTGACACGCTGCAATAAGGCAATCATGGCGACACCTTAAGACAAGGTAACACGGGCAAATTTACGCTTACCAACTTGTACCACGAATTGTCCTGCCACGACTTTTAGACCTTTGTCGCTGATGACCGTACCATCAATGCGTACACCGCCCTGTTCGACCATACGCAGTGCTTCAGATGTCGATGTGCATAAATTTGTCTGCTTTAACAACTGACCAATACCCAATGGTGCCCCAACTAACGCCACTTCAGGAATATCATCCGGAATACCGCCTTTGGCGCGATTGACAAAGTCTGCCAACGCATCTTCTGCGGCCTGTTGGGAATGAAAGCGTGCCACAATCTCTTGTGCTAGCGCCACCTTGATGTCGCGCGGGTTCTTACCATCGACAACCTCTTGCTTGAACCGTGCAATCTCGTCCAGAGAACGGAACGACAACAGCTCGTAATAACGCCACATCATCTCGTCGGAGTTACTCATCACCTTCGCAAACATCGTATTGGCCGGTTCGGTAATACCGATATAATTGTTTTTTGATTTGGACATCTTCTCGACGCCATCGAGACCTTCCAACAATGGCATTGTCAGAATACATTGCGGCTCTTGTCCATAATCCTTCTGCAATTCACGCCCCACCAGCAAATTAAATTTCTGGTCAGTGCCACCCAACTCCAGATCAGACTTCAATGCAACAGAGTCATATCCTTGCATCAAGGGATACAGGAATTCATGCACTGAAATCGGTGTACCATCTTTGAAACGCTTGGTAAAGTCATCACGCTCCATCATGCGTGCGACGGTGTAACGCGACGCCAACTGGATCATGCCACGACTGCCCAGAGGATCACACCACTCAGAGTTATAAGAGATTTGCATGCGCGACGGATCCAACACCAGACTTGCCTGTGCGAAATACGTTTTGGCGTTGGTCTCGATTTGTTCACGCGACAGTGGCGGACGCGTAACATTGCGACCGGACGGGTCACCAATCATCGAAGTGAAGTCCCCGATCAGGAAAATCACCTGATGGCCCAAATCTTGCAACTGCCGCATCTTGTTTAAAACAACGGTATGTCCCAAATGCAAATCAGGTGCTGTTGGGTCTAATCCTAATTTAATACGCAAAGGTACACCGGTCTTTTCCGAGCGAGCCAATTTCTGTATAAATTCGGATTCGATCAACAACTCGTCCACACCACGTTTGATCATCGCGAGTGACTCTTTCACCTTGTCGGTCAAGGGTAATACTTCAGCAGCCTGTGGCGCCGTTTTGTTGGATTCTGTATTCATCGGGCTAACTAATTTACATTTTTACGGGAGATTTATTGGTACGTGCTTGATATAATGGCCTTTTTCGTCTATATATTCTAGACGCCGCCTTACTTCGATATTTTCGCCAGTAGAGAATAAACCATAGATTCTAACGTATTGCATGCTCAATAAAGCCACTTTTGCACGACTAACTTCACTGTATAGTACGTGCAAACACTCTACTTATTCAACATTTGCGAATTCTTCTCGCAAAACGCGTATCGTCGGTGCGACTGCATTGTTTCTGGCTGCCTGTACATTCGGCGCTGCCGGCTTTGCGCCATCTGAAATCGATACATCCGATGTACCGGTTCAAAAGATTTCGGCTACATTGCCATTGCCGAACTTGCAACAGCAAATTCTCGCGCTCGAAGAGCAACAACAGTCTTATGTCAACATTGATCGCATCCGTGCCGGTGATACATTAGCCACGCTCTTGAATCGTCTGAATATCAATGACAATGCAGCGAACAACTTCATCCGTTCGGATGAACAAGCACGTGCATTGATTTCCTTGCGTCCGGGCCAGCGCGTAGTTGCCCATACAACACGTGAAGGCGAACTGTTACAGTTATCGACGACGATCAACGACAGTAACGGGCCGGAAGAACTGGTTGTCACGCGCACGGACCAAGGCTTTACCTCCGAACGGGTGACAGCCGAACTGGAACGCCGTATCGAAATGCGCTCTGGGGTCATCCGTTCGTCGCTCTTTGCAGCAACAGATACAGCACAGATCCCGGATGCGGTTGCATCCCAAGTTGTCGATATGTTCAGTACCAACATCAACTTCGCATCCGACTTGCGCCGCGGAGACCGCTTCCACGTGGTATATGAATCGTTCTGGCATGATGGCCATCCTGTTCGTACAGGACGCGTTTTAGCCGGCGAATTCCATAATGCCGACACGACATACGAAGCCGTCTGGTTCGATGATCCAAAGAACAAGGGGCAAGGCGGTTATTACTCCATGGACGGCAAATCGCTTAAAAAAGCGTTCTTGAAATCTCCTTTGGCATTTACCCGTATCTCTTCCGGTTTTACGCTGCGCATGCATCCGATTCTGGGTAAATGGAAACGTCATACTGGTGTCGATTTTGCAGCACCGACCGGCACATCAATCCGCGCCTCGGGTGATGGTACTGTCAGTTTTGTCGGTAAACAGGGGGGCTACGGCAACATTGTGGTGTTGACCCACTGGAATGGCTACTCCACGGCTTACGCACATATGAGTGGCTTTGCCAAAGGTATGCGTAAAGGCCAGAAGGTTAGTCAAGGCGACATTATCGGTTATGTCGGTTCGACAGGATGGGCAACTGGTCCGCACCTGCATTACGAATTCCGTATCAATAACGAGCCACGCGACCCGATGTCAGCAAAAGTTCCCAATGCGCAACCTTTAGCTACGGCACAAATGCAACGTTTCAAATCTGTTGCCGACGATATGAATCGCCGTATTGCACTCTTGCGTTTGCAAAAAACAGACGACACCCTTCTGGCTGCATCAGAATAAGGCAACTTCTGTATAACCGCTCTGAAAGTCACGGTAAAATAGACGGACTTTCAGAACGGTTTTTTTATGCCTCAACATGCCCGTCTTTATATTGGATTAATGTCAGGCACCAGCTTGGATGGTGTCGATGGCGTGCTAGCTGCCTTTCCTGACAACACCACGCATCCAATCAACACGATTGCCGCCGCCTATATTCCCTTTCCCGATTCACTACGGGAAACATTGCTTGCCTTGCAACTTCCAGGCGACAATGAAATCCACCGCGAAGCTTTGGCTGCCAATGCGCTGGCATCCCTGTATACAGACTGCGTCAATGCCTTGCTTGCCCGGAACGATACAGCAGCAAATAGCGTTTGTGCCATTGGGGTACATGGCCAAACTATCCGCCATCGTCCTGAACTGGGTTTTACACGGCAAACCAATCATCCGGCGCACATCGCCGAACATACCGGTATTGATGTGATCGCAGACTTTCGTAGTCGCGACATTGCTGCCGGTGGCCAGGGTGCACCATTAGTCCCGGCATTTCATCAGGCAATGTTTAGCAGCACAACAGAATCACGTGCAGTAATCAATATCGGCGGCTTTAGCAATATCAGCATTTTGCCAGCTGATGCAGACAAAGGCGTCTCGGGCTTCGATACAGGCCCCGGCAATATTTTGATGGATGGCTGGATTGCCCGCCATCAACACGTCGCCTATGACGCCAATGGCATCTGGGCAGCAACTGGCACCGTGCTTCCTGCTTTACTAACCAGTTTAAAAAGCAATGCATTTTTCACAAGCCCGCCCCCAAAAAGCACTGGACGCGACACGTTTCATTTGGACTGGTTAGATACGGTGCTGGGAGCTTTCCCCGGGATTTCCCCGGCAGACGTACAAGCAACCTTGTGCGCATTAACAGCAGTCACTATTGCCGAGGCGATCCACAGCTATGCGCCAGATACAAAAACTGCCTATATCTGTGGTGGCGGTGCTTACAATACCCATTTGATGACGCAGATTACGCAGTCGCTACAACAACACAACCAGCAGACAATGCTACTCACAACAGACGCACTGGGTGTAGCGCCAAATCACGTTGAAGCATTGGCATTTGCCTGGTTGGCAGAGCGTTTTACAGCCCGTGCTCCCGGCAATCTGCCAGCAGTCACAGGTGCACATGGATTCAGGATATTGGGGGCGCTC
>JAATFN010000415.1 GCA_015655165.1 Betaproteobacteria bacterium
CTTTCCTGCGCCATTTGGACCAACAAGTGTTGTTACGATCCCTGCACGCAAATCTATTGATACATCATTAGTTACCTTTAACCCACCAAACTGCTTGTTCAGGTGGCGAATACTTAATAATATTTCTTCGTCGGGATGATCCATTTATTTCCCCTTTTTACCTGAACCAACCAAGCCACCTGGACGATAGATCATCAGCAATACCATCGCAATCCCGTATGCAATTTGCTGGATGGCACCAATCTCCGTTTGCGGGAGAAACCACATATAACTAAATAGACTGGGCAATAACAGCAATAAGAAGGCACCAACAATTGGTCCCAACAATGTGCCAGTTCCTCCAATAATGACCATTGCCATAATCAACACTGACGTATCGAGCATGAAACTTTCTACATTGATGAATCCCAAGTAAAAAGCATAAAGCGCGCCTGCAATTGCCGACAAGGAGGAAGAAATTGCAACCGCAAGCGTTTTGATCACGGCGACATTTTTCCCGAATGCATACGAAGCCGACTCGCTATCACGGATAGCCTGCAAGTTTCTACCAAAACTCGATTTCAGTAACAAGGTCGTAATACCGACAACAATCAAAAGGCAGATAATAGACATTAGTAAAAACTGCATCGGATCAGTCACAACACGACCAAATATTTCAGCTGGAGGGATGCCAATAATTCCCCCTAAACCACCGGTAAAAGATTTCCATTCAGAGAAAATAGTCACCCCTAACACTTGCAAGCCAAGTGAAGCAGCAACGAAATATTCACCCCGTACGCGTAATGCAGGCAATGCCAGAACTAAAGACAGTAGACCGACAATCATCATCGCAACTGGAATCACGAAAAAGAGAGAAGCACTGAAATGAATGGCAAAGAATGCCGAAACATAAGCACCTACACCAAAGAACATTGCATGTGCCATGGAAAATATACCTGCATATCCCATAATGAAGTTCAATGTAATCGCCAGTATTGCATTGATACAGATCAGGGTTGCAAGATTCAGGACATAAGCAAGCATTATCTATACCTCATGAAGCAATTTTTCGGCCGAAGAAACCAGAAGGCCTAAAAAGAATAAATAGAAAGAGCACGATAAAAGTCACTGCTTCACTCCATTGTGGCTCGAAGTACATCAACGCAATATTTTCTGCAAGTCCCAGTAATAAGCCTGCACAAGCAGCACCGGCAAGGCTGGATACACCACCCACAATCGTTGCTGCCAGACTAATCAACATAACGTGATGCCCAATCGCAGGATTTAACCCGGTGCTTGCAGCAGAAATAATTGCTGCAGGTACAACCAGCAACGACCCCAGCGCGAAAATTATGGTCGACAACCTGCGTGGACTCATTCCGTAGACACGAATTAGCTCCGCATTTTCAGACAAAGCACGCATGCTCATACCAATGTAGGTATTTTTCAGGAAAAAATGTAATGCAATGAAAAAGATCAATGCACAAATAATCGCAATGCCAGAAAGTGGAGAAACATATAAATCAGGCAACAACTCCACACTCATTGAAAGCGGTGTTGCAACAGAAACAAATCCCCGCCCGAAAATCATGCCGATTAAATTCTGCACAACAATACCAACACCAAACGATCCAACAAATATTGTAAAAAATGACCCTTCATGGCGCTGAATTGGTGCATAGACAAATTTATCCAGCAAGATGCCAAATATCACTGCAGACGCAGCAGAACCGATTGTCGCAATCACCCAGTGCATATTCGCCATGGAATACAGGTAATAGAACACATAGGCTGCAATCGTAAATGTTGCACCATGAGAGAAATGAAAGATTTTCGTAGAACCAAAAATCAGCGAAAATCCTACCGCGATGAGAGCGTACAATGCGCCCACCTGAAGCCCGTTGATCAGGAGCTGCAATACCAGCATATGAGATCCTCAGTAATTACTGGACAACAGCAAGCGTTTTTCCACCCTTGCCATCGATCTCATTAATTTGCATCGGTGCAATCACCGTACCATTCTCGGCAAATGTCACATTCCCGCCAATGAGATCAAAAGTACGTGTTTCCTTACGTTGTTGAAGGAGATTTTCACCTGTAATCGGCTTACCCTTCTTGCGTAATTCTCGTGTCAGCAATGCAAATACACGGACAGCGTTATAGTAATTTGCGATATAAGCTGTTGGCATTTTGTTATATTTTTTCTTATAGTCATCAACAAAACGTTTTGTCACCGGATCCTGAGAATTCCAGTCAATCATTTGCGTTGTATAGTATGCCCCCATTGCTTCAGGTAATGTATTGACTTCCGGGACAGAAAAAGCCGTATAGCTGGCTAATGGTTGCTTGATACCGTTGTCGCGGAATTGCTTTATAATTTGCAGTTGCTGGGATCCATAAGATGCAATATAGATAGCGTCTGGATTGGCGGCACGTACACGCGCTGCAATCCCGCTAAATTGTTGTGCTGTGGCGGGCACAGACAAGGATTCAACCAACTGCCCCCCAATTTTCGGTAATTCAGACGCCATCTCTTTTTGTATCGATTGTCCCAATGGGTCATCGACATAGACCAGAACAAATTTCTTAAGGTTTTTCTCCTTGACCATATAGGGCAGTATTGCCTTCACTTCAAAATTGGCCAACGGGATGACATTCCAGAAAAATTCACCCAACTCAGCCAGGTCTGGGCCAACACCACCACCATTAACTGCGACTGTCTTACTGCGCGTGGCAACACCTGAAATCGCTTTTGATACACCAGTGAAAGCTGACAATACATAGGGTACTTTTTCAACATTCACCAATTTATTCATGCCAATGACACCTTGTTGGGGTAAGGCCTGACTATCTTCATACTTGATGCTCAACTTGCCGCCAAGCATATTATCTGCATTGATATGCTAACTGCCAGATTGGCACCTGAACCAAATATATCTCCATAAGTCGCATTGAGGCCGCTCATCGGAAACAGTGCCCCAATTTTGACATCCTGCGCATACAAAGAAGTACTAGAGAACGCAGCAGTAGCAAGACCAATAGCCAAAGCTTTCTTGATCATTTTTTTCATTCCTGTCTCCATGTTATGAATAAAAACACTCTCATTGGTGCTTTATGATTATTTCTATACCCATCTTACTCACGGTAAATGGGTTATTTTTATTTTGCCTATATTAAATACATCGCGCTATTCACTTTTAGATAAAAAGCGATTCAGATCTACTTAACAGACCTTCACCCTCGCAAATGCGCTGTTGCCTCATCCTCGACACGACGCCAGATTTCCCGTGCCATCGGATTTTCCGATTCTTCCTGAATATGGCCAACCAAGCCAATCGCTCTAGCCATCACACCAAATCCCCGCACGATTTTCCATGGAAAACCAAATTCACAACACAATGCGCC
>JAATFN010000142.1 GCA_015655165.1 Betaproteobacteria bacterium
ATTTAGCGCAGACAAGGGTTCTTGAAAAATCATTGCGATGTCGCGCCCACGCATGCTACGTAATTTTTCTTCGGGTTCGAGCAGCAAATCGACGCCTTCCAGCAAGATTTCCCCTTGCTTGGGCTTTAGGTAATCCGGCAGCAGACCCATAATGGCATTCGCACTCATGGATTTCCCCGACCCCGACTCACCAACGATACATAATATTTCCCCGGCGTGAATATCATACGAGATATCCTGTACAGCATAGGCACGATCCCCGCCTGTCGGCAATGCAATACTCAAATTGCGAATTGATAACAATGGCGTTGATTCATCTGAAGAAATTGCAGAAGCAAAATGAGTTTTCATATATATTCTCCTTCAGGAACCACGCTTGCGCAGTTGTGGATTGAGTGCATCATTCAGACCTTCACCAATTAAATTGATGGACAGTACTGTCAACATGATGGCCATACCCGGCCAAAGACTCATTAATGGAGCTTCGCGTAACATGGTTCGTGCCGACCCGATCATGAATCCCCAACTCATCAGATTACGGTCTCCCAAGCCCAGAAATGACAGTGCAGATTCTGTCAGAATGGCTGTTGCGGTCATCAATGATGCTGTCACAATGATGGGAGATGCTGCATTAGGCAAAATTTGCCTCAGAATGATCCGTCCTGGCGTTTGGCCAAGTACGATGGCAGCCTGCACGAATTCACGTTGTTTGAGCGTCATGAACTCTGAACGTACCAAACGGGCTACTGGTGGCCAGGAAACCGTGGAGATAGCACCAACAATCGAGTATATTGAAGGCTCAAAAATAGCGACCAATACCATGGCCATTGCCAGATGCGGAATCGTCTGAAAAAACTCAGTACCACGCATGAGTATGTCGTCAATCCAGCCGCCATAGTAGCCGGCAAGCGCACCTACGACGATCCCGACAACTACGGCTACCAATGTGGAAATGACACCGATCATCAATGATACACGTGCGCCATGTGCCAGTCCTGCAGTGATGTCACGTCCTAGCATATCTGTGCCCAGAAGATAGGCAGAATCTGTAAACGGTGCTAATAATGGCTGTGCCACCATCATCCATGGCGATTCTTGATAAAAGACCGGAGACAGCAAGCCAAGCAAGATAACCAACAGCAATAAGACTAATCCAATTGCAGCGCCACGGTTGGCAATAAAACGAAGTGCAAATTTTTTCATGAGATCAATCTTCCTGAATGCGTGGGTCGATAAAGCGATAGGCCAGATCGGTAAGCAAGTTGAATATCACTACCATGGTCGAGGTAACAAGAAACGCACCAAGCAGCAATTGATAATCGCGCTGCATCAACGCATTAAACATCAGGCGTCCAATACCTGGCCAACCAAAGACCGTTTCAGTCAGTACGGCACCACCAGCCATTTGTCCTAGCTGGATGCCGGCAAAAGTCACCACAGGCAACAAAGCATTACGCAAGGCGTGATGACGGATGATTTCATTAACAGGAACACCTTTAGCACGTGCGGTCTTGATGAAATCCATCCCGAGCACTTCCAGCATGGAGGCACGTGTCAAGCGTGCGTAGACTGCCATGAAAAAGCACCCTAGCGAGACAGTGGGTAAAATCAGATGCCATACAATGTCCTTGATTCTGTCCCAGCCAACCAAGCCCGACGCAACGGTTTCCATGCCAAAAGGCGGTAACCAACCCAGATGCAAGGAAAAGAAAATAATCGCTAACAAGGCCAACCAGAACTGTGGTGTGGCATAAATAAGTAAAGCTCCGGTCATCAACACACTGTCAAGCCATGCACGTTTACCCTGATAACGTGCACGGGAGGCAATGACTCCCGCCAAGATACCTAAAACAATCGAAAAAATGAATGCGCAAGCCATCAGTAGCAATGTGGCCGGCAAACGATCAATAATCAAATCAAATACTGGAAGACGCTCACGATAGGAGTACCCTAAATCAAACTGGGCAACCCCTTTTAGATAAGTCCATAGTTGTACATAGGTAGGTTGGTCCAATCCGAATTGCTGACGAAGTTGCTCTACATACGCTGGGTCGGATGAACCAGACTCCCCTGCCATGACGGAGGCCGGGTCGCCAGGTGCCATACGGATCAACATGAAGTTGATGATTACCACGCCCAATACGACGAGGATGGCCTTACCCAGACGGGAAATCAAAAAATACAGTGTTTTCATGCGGTCATTCCAGAAATTGAGGCATTGCTAGCACTGGGATGGCATGCCTGACGAGCCATCAGGCATGCTCCTTGCGCATATTACTTATCAAGGTAGACATCTGCAAAGGTGTCATTAAGGCCGGTAGCACTCTGAATCAGGTTATGTACCTTATTGTTATAGATCGTTGGAATGTCCATTTCAAACAAATAGCCATTAGCAACGTCTTCTACCAATTTCTTTTGAATCGTGGTGTAAAGCTGTTGACGTTCTTGTGTTGAGACAGAAGATGCAGCCTGATCCCATAATGTATCCATGTCGGCATTACGGTAGCTCTGGTTGTTGACGAATGCAGAACCCTTGACAATATTACGCGTCAGGTACAAACGTGATACACCTAATGCCGGATCACCATATTGGGATGTATAGCTAAAGGTCATGTCGAAATCAAAATTCGAGATACGTTTTGCCCATGTGCCCACATCGGCAGACTCAATTTCGACCTGGAAACCAATTTGTTGCAGACTTTGGCGCGTGAATTCGCCCAGACGATCCCATGAAGAACCATAAGGGTATGCCAGAATCTTGACTGGTGTCTTCGTGATGTCGATACCTGATTCCTTGATCAGTGTACGGGCTTTTTGCAGGTCATAATTGTACTTCGGCACATTGCCGTCATAAAACGGCGTTGTGGATGAAATTGGGCCGGTGGCAATCTTTCCCATACCAAAAAAGATGTTGTCTACTATAAATTTACGGTTAAGTGCCATCATGACTGCTTGGCGTACTTTGATATTGTCGAATGGCGGACGATCATAGTTCATCTGGAGATAGGCCAGCTTGGAGAACATTTCCCATCCATCTGTGGTGTATTTCGCATTAGGTACTTTTTTCAGTCGTGCTATATCAACGCCATCGATGTCATTGGCACTGACGACCTGGACATCACCACGCTCAAAAGCTACTGCACGTGAAGCAGCATCAGGAATGACATTAAAGATCACACCATCAAGATATGGTTTACCTTTTTGCCAGTAGTTCGGATTTTTTTCCAACTGAATGTAAGACCCTTTACGCCATTCCTTTAACTTGAAAGGACCAGTGCCAATAGGCTTCTGGTTCGCAGGATTGCTCTTGTAGTCAGTTCCTTCATAGATATGTTTTGGCACCATTGGCATGTTGTCGCTGACAAAGGCTTTCAGGAAAGGAGAGAACGGTTCTTTCAACCGAATTTCGACACGGGTAGGTGTCAAGGCTTTAACAGATTGTACGAACTGGTTGATAACAACGCGGGCGCGTGGATGTTCAGAGCGTAAGAATTTGTCGACAGAAAATACGACGTCATCTGCAGTGAATGGCTTACCATCATGCCACGTGACACCACTTTGCAAATCAAAGGTATAGACTTTACCGTCAGGAGAAATTTTCCAGGATTTGGCCAGACTAGGTTGTGGCTCCAGCTTTTGTGTCCAGGTTAAAAGGCTTTCGTAGATTTTGCCAGCCACCAATTGCGTTGGTGACTGTTGGTTTAAGCCTAACATTAAAATTGGTGGCTCGGGTTGCACAATGGTACGTAACGTACCACCATAGGTTTGTGCTTGAACACTTCCTGCTGCCAGTAAGCCGGCAGACAGGGTAAAAGACAAAACAGCAGCATGAATTGCACTGACTTTTCTGTAAGGCATCTTGATGAACATAATATTCACTTTCAGGGTTGATTTAAGGAAGCGGAACATTTCCGAATTCACATCGTCTTTACTGCAATGTCATCTGCGGCCAAGGCAGACCGAATCTGGGAGGCAAAAGTTACGGCGCCAGCCTGGTCCCCATGGATACAAAGGGTATCTGCAACAATTGGTACCTCATTGCCTGACAAGGCACGTACCACTCCCTCACACACCATACGTTTGACTTGCGCAATAGCTTGTCCAACATCCTCGATCATCGCGTGTGGAAGTGATCTTGGTGTGAGCGTGGCATCGTCTTGATAAGTGCGGTCGGCATAGACTTCAAAAACAACAGGCAAACCGGCTTCCCTTACGGCAATGGCCATATTGGTATTTGCTACATACACCAGCAATGTTGGATCAATATCAGCAACTGCCTGTGCAACAGCTTTTGCCAAAGCAGGATCTTTTGCTGTCATGTTGTAAAGCGCGCCATGAGTTTTAACATGATGTAAGCGGACACCTTGTGTTTTGGTAAAAGCCTGCAGTGCGCCAACCTGATACACTACCAATGCATAGACTTCTGAAGGAGAAAGCGCAATCACACGACGGCCGAATCCTTGCAGATCATGTACACCTGGATGTGCGCCGATAGCTACACCATGTGCAACTGCAGCTCGGACGGTTTTCAGC